>CALBIN010000070.1 GCA_937893275.1 uncultured Opitutia bacterium
ATCGCTACGATCTCGCTGGACTCAAAGAGGAGAAGCTAAGTTTGCGGTTACCGGAAACCCAAGTAGAGCAGATAAGGCTGATCATTGAGAACGGAGACAATCGTCCCATTCAAGTCGAGTCTGCGAAAGGGAACGGACCTCTTGTCGAGCTGGTCTTTCTTACGAAACCCAACGATTCGTGGCAGGTCGCCTACCATGCCCCAGCCGCAAAATTACAAAAACCCAACTACGATACCGCTGTCCTTCAGCGAGCCGAAAGGGAAGGCATTGCAAGAGAAAGTATCGTAATGAGTGATCCTCGACCTAACCCGGATTTCGACGAACGCGCAGGAATTGACCTCCCACCGTGGTTTGCCAAGAAATGGATCCTACACACACTGATTGCCTTGGTTGTCGGCATTCTCATCTGGGTTCTCTATGGTGCTGCTCGGAAAATTGAAGCGGTGGAGTAAACAGGATGACATCTCTGAGCTAGTCCTATTGGATACTCAGGATCTTTTCTCCCCCATCCACCTGCCCAAAGCCGAACTCACGGAACACCCCGCCAGGACAAATTCCTAGCATTTAAGAGATCGCTTGACCGACTTGGGAGTCTTATTCATCCTTTCCTAACGCTGGATTAGGGTTTCTATCGGAACCACCTGAAATTCAGTGGAACCCATAACCTCCAAACCTAAAAGACTATGAAAACCTTATCCAAAATCCTCTCTATCGCAGCCCTTTCGGTCAGCTTCACAGCATCCAACCTCCAAGCGCAAACTCTTGGCGACGTGATGAAAGAAGCAGGAATCGAAAAGATGCTCGGCACCTGGGTTGATGCAGATACCAACGGCGAAAATTTCAAGCTCTCATACAAATGGAAAATCAAGAATCATGCGGTGGAGGTAAGTCTCAAAACTCAGGAAAACACCTCCTCAGCACTCATCGTATTTGATCAAGAATCCGAGCAAGTCCTTCAAATGGGAGCGAATTCACAAGGGGCACTTGGCCGTGGAACTTGGACTGCTCAAGATGGCGGCGCCGTTCTCGACCTGACCCAAACCAATGCTGACGGTCAGGAAGTAGAGCTTAAAGTAACCCATAGGATCGTCGACAAAAACTCGCTTACGGTTGGATTTGAAATGCAATCGACAGGTGACACAGGTGAAATTTCACTGGTGCGCCCTGCAAAGAAGCAGAAAGCAAAGAAACCAAAAGCTGAGTAAGATAACTCCCTCGCCGGCCTTCTCTCCTTTCCGCCAAAAGCAAATTCCTAGTAGTCATGGGTTTTGTTCTTTGTTTCTGTTGCCGTTCCTTCCTTTAATCGATGAAGAGTTTCCTAATGAATAATTGATGCCCCGTATCATCTACCTCAGACTGCTCATTATTCTTGTCACAATCGTGTGCGCCGACGGTCGCCCCAATGTTCTCTTCATTGCCGTCGATGATCTGAGGCCTGCTTTGGGATGCTATGGTGACAAGACCGCGGTCACTCCGAACTTGGACAAGCTTGCCGGAGAGGGCATTCTTTTCGAGCGAGCCTATTGTCAATTGGCCGTTTGCAGTCCTTCCCGTCTTTCGCTTATGACCGGCCACCGCCCGGACTCGATCCGGGTATGGGACTTAGTTACCCATTTCAGAAAGGCCATATCCGAGGCAGTCACCCTTCCCCAGTTCTTCAAGCAAAACGGTTACCATACTCGATCAATCGGAAAGATTCTGCATGGGAGCGGTTCTCCTTCCAAGGATCCGGTTTCCTGGAGTGTAGATCCGATCCATGACGTCAATCGCGATCCCAAATTCCGCTATGCAAGTGAGAAGAACCTCAAGGGCAAGGGATTGAAGAGAAGCGCATCGGAAAGCGCGGAGGTGCCCGACGAGACCTATATGGATGGTCTGATCTGCCGGGAGGCCGAAAAAGCCTTGAGGCAATATGGCGAAAATTCCCCCCCTTTCTTTCTCGCGGTCGGATTCAAAAAACCGCACCTGCCCTTTTGCGCCCCGAAGAAATATTGGGACCTTTATGACCGGAAGAAAATTCCCCTTCCATCAAACCCGGGGCATCCCGAGAGAGCCCCCGAGCTGGCGACCCGAAGTTGGAGAGAGCTGGAGGGATACACCGACATTCCCCAAGATGGCAAGCTGAGCGAGAAAAAGATCAGGGAGCTCAGGCATGGTTATTATGCATGTGTGAGCTACGTCGATGTCTTGGTCGGTCGTCTGCTCAAGCAACTGGAAACTTCCGGCCTTGCTGAAACCACAGTCGTTTGTCTTTGGGGGGACCATGGTTTTCATTTGGGAGAACAGGGCTTGTGGACCAAGGCCAACAACTACGAGCTTTCCGCACGGGTGCCTTTGCTCTTTCGTTTTCCCGAAAAAATCAAGGCAGGCAAACGGTCGGCGGCCTTGGTCGAGTTGGTGGACGTTTATCCCACTCTGGTGGGGCTTTGCGGGCTGAAGGCCCCGTCCGGGTTGGAGGGCATAAGCCTGATGCCCTTGATCGAAAAGCCTGGGCTCACCTGGAAAAGCGCCGCCTTTACACAGTATCCCCGCTCTTTGAAGTCTCACCGGCATCGCGGACCGGGGGACGTCATGGGTTATGCCGTCCGTACGGATACTCATCGATACGTCGAGTGGCGCGAGGGGATGGAGGGTAAGGTTCTGCACCGTGAACTCTATGACCACCGAGAAGATCCAGAGGAAATGAAGAACGTCGCCGCACTCAAGAAGAATACGCAGGCCGTTGCCAGATTGGCCGAAGTCCTTTCCAAAGGTTGGCGCGGAGCACTTCCCTCCGATCCTTCAAAGCCATGAAAACTTTGCCCGCAATTATCTTGCTCCTGCTCTGCGCGATCCTTCAAGCCGAGGAGGTTCGCAAACCGAACGTCCTCTTCATCGCTATCGATGACATGAACGACGGTATTACTCTTTTTGGTGAGGACCGTCCCTTCAAGACGCCCCACATCCGTGCCCTTGCCCGCCGCGGGGTTTTCTTCAGCAGGGCGTATTGTCCTTCGGCCGCCTGTAACCCCTCCCGTGCCGCCATTCTCAGCGGCAGGCGTCCCCACAATACAGGGATTTACGGTAATAGCACTGACTGGCGTGCTGCTACAAGAGGAGTGCTGACTCTGCCTGCATACTTCGGCAAGCATGGATACTACACGACAGGGTTCGGCAAGATTTATCATCACAAGGGAGATGGAGCGTTCAATGATCCCGGTGCCTGGGATCATTTTCGCAAGATGGATGCCCAATACATGCCGGTAAAGAAACTCAACGGTGCACCGGGATATGGTTCACGTAATACGGACTGGGGGGCTTGGCCCAAGGACAGTGAGGAGACCCAGACAATGGATTATAAGTCGGTCAGCTACGCCATTGAGGTCTT
>CALBIN010000071.1 GCA_937893275.1 uncultured Opitutia bacterium
GGATTCAACACCATGTATGCCATACCAGAACAGATCCGGATGATGCGGTTCAAGAGAGCAAGGCGAATGGGTCTCGCAACGGGTTACTTTCCCTAGTGAGCCACCGCGTGCCGATTGGGTAGCCTTTGCGAAGCGAAGGGAGGAGGAAGTGAAAACAGGAACATTCTTTTTCTGGGCAAGTTCGAATATGGCAATTGCGTCTTTGAGCGATCCCGCCAAGGGCTTGTCGATGAACAAGGGTAAACCTGCCTCAATCACCGGCTTTGCCTGCTTGAGGTGCGGTCGTCCGTCCACGCTCTCAAGTAGAATTGCGTCCACCTTCGCACACATTTCCTCGATGCTCGGGTAGAGCTTTACGCCGAAGTCATCCACCAGGGTTTTCGTGAAACGATCCACCCTGTCGCGGCTGGACGGGATGTCCGGACTACCTCCTTTGAAAGCCGCCACTACTTTTCCACCCGGGATGTGCTTAGGATGCTTCTCGTCGTTTAGGATTTTTGTAAAGGCTACCACGTGAGAGGTATCCAGTCCAATAATTCCTAGTCGGAGTTCTTTGACGGCAAAACCATAGCTCAGCAGAGATACGAAGAGAAAACTGAAAAACATTAATTTCATACTAACCTTCTTTGACTGAGATTCGTCGGATGCAAGCAAAAGGGCTTGCAAGCATCGAGGAATCGAGAACAGGGTGATTGCTGAACTTAAATCCGAAAATCCTATGAATGAAGCTACTTTTTCTACCCGTCGACGATTTCTCAAGCACTCCGCTGGTGCTGGAATTGCCCTTGCTTCGCCCCAAGCAATTAGGGCAGCCAACAAGGCAAGCAACCAATTGCGCGTGGGCGTGCTCGGTCTGGGGCGTGGCGTGGCCCATGTTCGTCGCTTCGCCGAAACCTCGGACGTTTCCGTTGCCTATGTTTGCGACGTAGACGAAAGCCGTCTGGCGAGAGGTCTCAAAGCCTTGACTAAGGGCAAGGCTCGTGGCGTAGGGGATTTTCGTCGAATTTTGGAAGACAAGGACGTTGACGCCATATCCATCGCAACCCCGAACTTTTGGCATTCTCCAGCCGCCATTCTGGCCATGCAGGCCGGCAAGCACGTTTACGTTGAGAAACCCGGAAGTCACAATATGGCCGAGGCCGATATGATAGTGGCCGCTTCACGCAAGTATGATCGCCGCGTTCAGATGGGCAACCAACGTCGAAGCTACCCCTTCGTGCGCGAGGGTATGCAATGTCTACGCGAAGGTGTAATTGGCAAAGTGCTTTCCGCCCGCACCTGGTACAACAACCGCCGTTCCTCCATCGGCAAGGGTAAGCCGAGCAAGCCTCCTGCCAACCTAGATTACGATCTTTGGGAAGGGCCTACGCCCCATGTCCCGTACGTCGATAATCTTGTTCACTACAATTGGCACTGGCGTTGGCATTGGGGAGGCGGGGAAATGGCAAACAATGGTATTCACTCTCTTGACATTGCGCGTTGGGGTCTTGGCGTGGATTTGCCCGAGCGCGTTACCTATAACGGGGGTCGCTATTATTACGATGACGATCAGGAAACCCCCGATACAGGCGAGGCAACTTTTCACTTTGGCGATTGCTATGCTTCCTGGAGCGGAAGCAGCTGTGATCCACGCCGTGACGAAAAGCTTCCCTTCTGCAAATTCTACGGTGAGGGTGGATCGATGGTCATGAACGGTGGCAACGGTTACCAAATCCTAGATCGGGATGGCAAGGAAGTGGATGCCAAGTCCGGCCCCGGTGGTGAACCCGCGCATTTCAAGAATTTTGCTGATGCCATTCGCGACAAGAGCGTCCACCTGAACTCTGAAATAGGCGATGCCCAGAAAAGCTCGAAGTTGTGCCATCTTTCGAACATTGCTTACCGCACGACGGGGGCTTTGAACTGCGATCCCAAGTCAGGTGGAAAGCTGATCGACAATCCAGCCGGCGACAAATTATGGGGGAGGGAATATCGCAAGGGTTGGAAGCCTAAGGTCTAGACCAATCCGTTACCGTCGGTAGAAATCCACCCAGCGGATTTCTATTTCCTTAGTATCTTCAGTTAGGAGCGATTTAGGAATCGTTGCTTCGTAATAGCCTTCTATTCGCTTGAATTTGTTCGGGCCAAGGGACTTCAGTAAATATTTGCCTTCCACGGGCTTGCCCTTGGCGTCGAGCATGCGAATCTTCAATTCTTCCTTTCGGGCGTCGTTGCTTTTGTTGGACATGTGGAATCCCTCCAAAATCTTCTTTCCATTTGATACGGAGAAACCTTCCAATCCCGTTAAGTGAAGTCGCATCACCACTTTCTTCGGCCAATTGCCATTCACTCGCTTGATCTTTCCTGAACCAATTCCGAAACCGCACTTGACCTCAAAGACCACTGCCGAATCCTGTACAATAGCCTCGATGCTGTTTGGCGATCCGTGAGGCCCTTTTTTCCGGTAGTCAAAATTAAACTTTGGCCCGTTTTCAAGCTTTATGCCTGTATGAGAGAGTTGGGACTTTCGAAGGGTCAGGTTGTACACTTCCTTGTCTTCCATGGTGATGCAACGGAAGGTCATCTCGGGATCTTTCTTGGTGAGGTCGAAGTCGAGCAAGCCGAAGAAGTTGCCTTTGTTGTAAGAGAAGATGGCTTCTTTCTTCGTCCCGTGGGTGTGGTTGTTGGTCAACTTGGATGTCTCGAACTCGTAGAGGTCGTAACTGTTCGGCCGTTTGATTTTATAGACGTCGGTGCGATGACGATCGGCAGAAAGCAAAATGACTCCGCCGATATTCTTTTCGTCGATGAGCGAAAATATTTCCTCGCGTTCTTCGGGTACTCCCCACCAAGAATCCTTGCCCCCTTTGTCTGCGGTTTCCGTCCACAAGGTTCCTGAGGCGATCACTTTGAAGGTGGCCTTGGAGTTGCTCAGCTTTTCCTTGAGCCATTGCTTTTGGACGGGACCGAGCATAGTGCCCTTTTTGAAGTCGCGATAATAACGTCCGTCGGTCATGAAGAAATCGACGTCCCCGATGGAGAAGTCGAACCAGCAACCCGGTTGCTTCTCGCCACCCCCGAAATACGGGTTGGGCCAGTTTTCTTTAAAGACCTTCCATACCGGCAACTTCCATGCAGGCTTGAAGGGTTCTATCCCTCCCGATACGTCGTTGGCCCCGAAGTCGTGGTCGTCCCAGATGGCATAGCAGGCGGTGGTGGCTGAAAGTTCGACGAACTCGGGTCGCATCTGACGGCGATAGTAGTAGACCCGCTGGAGGTTGCGGTGAGTCGGTTTGTCTTGGTAAAGGTTGTCGCCCAGAAAGAGGAAGGCATGAGGGTTGCGGTCTGCGACGGTCTTCCAGATTCTTTCCTTTGGCGGATTGTAGCGAGCGCCCCCGCCGAAGGCTACCGAGAACCGTTCCTTTTGCCCGAGGGCAGGGGAGGTTCGGAACCGGTTCTCGCGGCGCCCCGCGGGACCGTTGTCATCTGAGAAATTCGCGACGTACTCCGTGAAAGGCTTGAGACCTTTGGCTTCAAGGACAACCGTGAGGTCGTTGGTTTCGGTGGCCTTTGCCTTGAAGGAGAGAATTGACGGATTGGTAGAGTTGGCTTCCGTGATTTCGAGGGTAATCCTGCACGGATGTGTGGCCCGCAACCAGAATTTCGCCGAGGTGGCCGTGACATCACCCAGCATGGGGCCTCCGAACAATTGGATGCCGTGTTTCTTGACGAGTTCTTGCAGGGCGGGGTCTCGCCAGTGATTGGCGATGGAGTCTTCGAGGTTTTTATTCTTCAGGATTTGGCGGAAGAGGTAAGGCTCGATGGATCCTACGATGGGATCGTCCGCTGGGGTCGGGATCGGCTCCTTTGCCGTTAAGGAATGGAGAGGAAGCAGGGTGTATGAGAGGCCATAGAAGAGAATCGAGGAAATTCTCATTCCGTCTCAGGCAGATGCGGCAGCTTGTTCTCCGAACCCAAATCGTTCGGATTGCTCTTCGGCATGGTAGGATGAGCGCACGAGCGGACCCGACTCCACAACTCCTATGCCGAGGCTCAAGGCCAACTCTTTCCAATCGTCGAATTCTTCAGGCGTAGCCCAACGTGCAATCGGGGCATGTTCGTTGGAGGGTTGCAAGTATTGGCCGATTGTCAGGATGTCTAGTTTCTCGTCTGCAAGATCCTTGATGGCCTTCGCGATTTCAGAGTGCTCTTCTCCTAGGCCCAGCATGATGCCCGACTTCGTCACGAAGTTGCGGCTCTTCGCGTGCCGCAAGACGGCGAGTGTGCGATCGTAAGTCGCGGTCTTGCGAACCGGCCGTTGCAGGCGCTCGACTGTTTCCAGATTGTGGTTGAACACATCCGGCTTGGCCTGAAGCACGATGTCCAAGTGCTCCAAGCGACCTTGAAAGTCAGGCACCAATACTTCTATGGCGGTTTCCGGGTTGCGGCGCCGAACGGCTCGGATGGTCGCGGCCCATACGGCCGCCCCGCCGTCGGGCAGGTCATCCCTCGCTACGGAAGTCAAGACACAGTGTCGCAGTCCCATTTTGGCCACGGCTTGGGCAACCCGTGCAGGTTCGGCGAGATCAAGCTCCGGAGGGCGTCCACTTTCTACTGAGCAGAAGGAACAGGTTCGTGTGCAGACGTTGCCAAGAATCATGAGGGTGGCGGTGCCGCGTGACCAGCATTCCCCCATATTGGGACATTGGGCGCTTTGGCAAACGGTGTGGAGCTGGTTCTCGTCCACGATGTTTTGCACGGAAACATAGCCCGGACCCGTGGGGAGCTTGGCTCGCAGCCACTTTGGTTTACGCATGACGCTCACGATATATATTCTTATCTCAACACGAATTATCGGGCAATGCCTTAATCCTCTCGGCTGATTTCCTTCGGACCTTCTTCCCCTGCGGTCTTGTGGTACACTCCTGTCCCGGGATCACGTTCGTAGCGAGAAAAACCTGACTTGCTTAAGTTGTCGGCGGAAAGTATTCGACGTTCGTTTCCCTCGCTGTGCTTCAAGCTCAAGTTAGGGGAGTCCAATATGCGCTCGACTGGTTTGCCAGTGAGTGGGTGCTCGGATATGGGTGCGGAACCTAGCCCTAGTTCGATTTCGAAGATTTCACCTTCTCCATTTTCTTCAATCACGCGATAGGCGTAGATTGGCGGCATGATTCGAGTTCGAGCGTGGCAACCCTTTGTTTAGGCAGATGCAGCCCGTTTAGGTTTTGACGGAAATTCAAATCCGATGCCGCCGTCTTCCTTGAGGAAAAGAGTAGCGTCAAAAAGACGGCGAGTCTTGCGGGACTTGAATCCTTTGAGAAGGCTCGTCTTGCCATCGTTGAGGAGTGCTCTTAGCTCTTCGGGCGGAATTTGCAGATCGAGCATCGTCTTCGTGACGCGGAATTTGCATTTCCCTTTGGATACGATCGGGTTCTTGATGCAGACAATGGAATTGGGGGATTCGCGGACCTCCCCTTTGCATATTGGGCATTCGCCGACAACCGGAGCATCTACTATGGTGGTGGGGTCGTCTGCATTCGCTCCACCCGGGGTCTCGTTGAATACGAAGGTCACCTTGTTGTCCTCCTCTAATTTCAGCATGGCGGAGAACGGGCGTCCGGCCTTGGACGTAAAGCCATCCAATGGACCGATCCGGCCTTCCTTGATAAGGGTCGCCGCCTCATCTAGTTCGAGGCGTCTGCTGGCGAACGACTTGGCAATTCGGAAGTCCCCAGACTTGGTCTGATAGTACGCGAGACCTTCAAAGAGTGGGGAACCGTCGATAGGGGAAGTGAGCACTGTTTCCTGCATGTCGTCGGTCGATTCCTTGAAGTCGACGGTTCGTTGGACGACTAATTGGGTCAGTTGCACGATGTCACGCATGAATTGTTCTCGACTGTATTTACCTTCCTCGATTTGACGCAGTTTGTATTCCCATTCCCCCGTCATGCTTGGGCTGGTGAGGATGTCGGCGCCAACTGTCTTAAGGAATACGCAAAGGTCTTCTCCCTTGTGAGTCGAAGAAATTTTCGCTTTCTCTCGATCGAAGTATTTTTCGGAAATGAGATGTTCGATCGTTGAGGCTCGGGTAGCAGGTGTTCCCAGTCCCTTTTCCTTCATCGCCTCAGCCATGTCCTCGTCCTCGACTAGTTTCCCCGCACCCTCCATGGCGGCGAGTAAGGTAGCTTCCGTGTATCGCGCCGGTGGTTTTGTCTCTTCGGCGACGAGGTTCATTTCCTTAATCGAGGCACGATTTTCGTCAGCTTCGCTGAGAGCGGGCAAAGTGTCTTCAGGCTGCTTGTCTTTTCCGTAAATGGCCAGCCACGATGCTTCAATAAGTACTCGACCCTCGGTTTTAAAGGAGTGTTCGCCGATAATGCTTTTTCTGGTGGTGACGTCCCATTGAGCCGGGGGATAGAAGACCGCAATGAATCGTTTTGCGATCATGTCGTAGATTTTCTTCTCGTTGTCGTTCAGGCTCGCCGATGGCTGGTTGGTAGGAATTATGGCGAAGTGATCGCTGATTTGCTTGTTGTTGAAAATCCTTTTGTTGTCTCCATCGATCCAATCGTTGTCCAGCGGTTTTTGGGTAAAAGGTTTTAGTTCTCCACCTAGTTGCTGCATGGTATCTATGCATGTACCGACGTAATCTTCGGGAAGAGCTTTTGAGTCGGTACGTGGATAAGTAATTGCTTTGTGGCGTTCGTAAAGGGACTGAGCCAGTTGCAGGGTGCGACTGGCGGAGAAACGATACTGGCGATTCGCTTCGCGTTGCAGCGTAGTCAGGTCGAAAAGTCGACCCGATTGCTGGGGTGAGCGCCGCTTGTTCTCGGTAACTTCGGCTTCACCTGCCGAGGTTAGCGATTCGTGCAAGGCGATTGCCGAATCTTCGTCCCAGACTCGGTCCACTCGGTCGTGTTCGTTGTCCTCGTCCTTTCTAAAAGGAGTGCGTTGATAGATGCCCTCGTATTCGCCTTCACGGATGCCGAACTTGGCTGTGATACGGTGGTACTTACGAGGCTTGAAGTTACGAATAGCTAGGTCTCGAGTCACAACCAGGGAGAGGGTGGGAGTCTGTACCCGACCAACGGTGGCCATCTGTCGACTTTTTCCTCTGCTCTTCCTTAGAGTCACGACACGTGTGCCGTTGATCCCGATCAGCCAGTCTGATTCGGATCGGCAGCGGGCGGCATCCTGCAAGGATTGCATTTCTTCACCAGGTCTAAGCTGTTTGTAGGCATCTCGTATCGACTGGTCGGTCATCGATAGCATCCAAAGTCGCTGCACGGGCTTTTTGCATCCGGCCAGCTCGTAAATGTAGGTGAAGATAAGTTCTCCCTCACGACCGGCGTCACAGGCATTCACGATCTCGCCCACATCGCTTCGATTCAACAATTTCTTCAGGTCGTTGAATTTCTTTTTTGTGTTTTGAATCGGCTTTAGCTGAAACTCCTCGGGCACGATGGGCAAGTTTGTCAAACGCCACTTCTTGAGGCTCTTGTCAAAGTCGTCTGGCATAAACAACTCGACGAGATGGCCCAGGGCGCAGTCTATCACAAGATCTTCGTCTTCATATTTTTCGCCATCCTTTGGCACGTCGCCAAGAACGCGAGCAAGATCTTTCGCTACACTGGGTTTTTCTGCAATGATAAGTTTTTTCATGAAACAGTTATTATTATTCGTGAATCTAAATGCAACGTGACACCTGAGCCGAGAGGCTTAGGAAGGCAGGAATCGAGGAAGTAGTTCATCGATAGCCGTAAGTAATTCGTCGATAGTTTCGTCGCTTTCGTCACCCATGTTGGATATGCGAAAGGTCTGACCTTTGATTTTGCCGTAGCCTCCGTCGATTGAGAATTTCTTCTCCTTCTTCAGGGCATCATTGAGTGCCGCGATCTCGATGTCTCGAGTATTTTTTACGCATGTCAGGGAACGCGACGCATACTGCTCCTGAGGAAACAGTGCCAGTCCGTTCTGCGAAACCCAAGCCCGCACCTTGTCGTTGAGGCGAGTGTGTCGGGCAAATCGAGCTTCCATACCTTCCGCGAAGATTTTGTCCAGAGTGTGCTCCAACGCATGAATGAGTGGAATGACCGGGGTGCTCGGGGTCATCCCTTTTTCATGATTCTTATTGAATTCCAAAAAGTCGAAGTAATAGCCTCGATCATCCACCTGTTCGGCCCGCTTCATCGCTCGTTCCGAAACTGAAAGCAGGGCCAATCCAGGAGGCATCGCCAAGGCTTTTTGAGTGCCTGTCAACAACACGTCTATTCCCAGTTCGTCTTTCGGGATCGGTACGGCGGAGAAGGAACTCACTGTGTCTACGACGGAGATGACGTCCGGGAACTCTCGTAGGACGTCCATTATCTCCACAAGGGGGTTCATCATGCCGCAAGAGGTCTCGTTGTGGACGAGAGTGACGACGTCGTACTCTCCAGAGGATAGGGCAGTTCGTAGGTCCTCGGGGTCGATGTGTTGCCCCCATTCCACTTTCAGCTGTCCCGCGTCCTTTCCGCAACGATTGGAGACGTCGTACCATTTGTCGGAGAAAGCGCCGCACATGCAGTTGAGCACTTTTTTCGAACAAAGATTGCGCACGGACCCTTCCATAACTCCCCACGCACTGGAAGTGGACAGAAATACCGGGTCTTCCGTCGCGAAGATACGCTGCAACTTCGGTTGTACTGACCTATAAAGCTCTACAAAGTCGGGGCTGCGATGTCCCATTACGGGAGTTCCCATGGATCGATAAGTTTCTTCGGAAACGTTTATTGGCCCGGGGATAAACAGCTTGTAGTCGATCATAGTGTAAGAGAAAGTTAGTTCTTTTTCTTTTCAAAGGACTTGTTTTTATCTCCTACGATGACCACTCTGGGTTCCCAGTCGGCGGCCTCATCGGGGTCTAGCTGGACAAAGCTTAGAATTACGAGCAAGTCGCCGGGCGATCCCTTGTGGGCGGCAGCCCCGTTCAGGGCAATTTCTCCGGAATCAGGGGAGGCCGGTATGACATAGGTTTCGAAACGTTCTCCGTTTGTAATGTTCCCGACCAAAATCTTTTCATGGTTCAATAACCCTGCCGCTTTCATTAGCGATTCGTCTATGGAGAGACTACCCGAATAATCGGGTGCCACGGATGTGACCGTGGCACGATGAAGCTTTGATTTGAGCAAACTGACCTGCATTGGAAAGATAAATTATAATCTTTGCGAGGAAATGGGGCGGTTGAATGTAGTTCATTAAATCAGAAATTTTTCCTTTGTCAAATGAGAACCCCTTGAGGTGTCCGCCCTGTTCAAATTCCGAGCAGTCAAATAGGCTTGCATCCGTATCATTCCGATAAGAAAGAGAAACCGCATGTTGCGAAGGTTACGCAAAAGGTTATATCGAAATTGGGAACGATTTGAAGTTTTCGTCGAAGGCGTGATTTACGATCGCGATCATTCCCCGTCCGCTCGTGTCCTAGGTTTTTTTCTTAAGGGCTTTTCATATCTTTTTTCCGGTTTGGTTCGTCTTCGGCTCAAATTATATCGTAATCGGGTGATTTTCAAAGACAGACCCCTGGGTTGCCTTGTCGTTGTGGTTGGAAACCTAACCGTTGGAGGTACGGGCAAGACACCCGTGGTGGAACGTTTTGCACAAGCTCTCATGACCAAAGGTCGAAAGGTCGCCATACTCAGTCGGGGTTACAAAAGTCGAAGAGAACCTCCCCTAAGGCGTTTCTGGCGTTGGCTTACCTATACCGATGCTCCACCGCCCAAGGTGGTTAGCGATGGAGAAAAAGTCCTGCTTGATTCGACTGTTGCTGGCGATGAACCCTACATGTTGGCTCGAAACTTGCCCGGCGTAGTGGTTCTAGTCGACAAGGATCGCGTTAAAGCTGGGGCCTATGCTATTCGCAAGTTCGGAGTAGACACTCTCGTGCTGGACGATGGTTTTCAGTACTTGGCGCTGAAAGGCCGACTCAACCTGCTGCTGGTCGACCAAACCAACCCCTTTGGCAATGGCCACCTGCTGCCTCGGGGAATCCTTCGCGAACCGATTTCTCACCTTTCTCGAGCATCCTATATTTTTCTCACCAAGTCGAAGACGGACCCGGACGCTGAGTTGCTGGACTTGATTAACAAGCACAACTCCAAGGCTCAAATCATTCGTTGCGCACACCATCCCAAGCATTTCCACGAAGTAAATGGCGACCAATTGCAAGATGTCGATTTTCTAAGAGAAACCCCAGTCGGGGTTTTTAGCGCCATTGCTTCGCCTCGAGGTTTCGAGGAAATGATTGAGGAATTAGTAGGGGATCTCCGCTATCGTAGACGCTTTCTCGACCACCATCGGTACACCAGAGGCGAACTGGACAGGGTTTTGAAGCGTGCTCGACATGCCGGTTCCGAGGTTGTCGTGACCACGGAAAAAGACGCCGTACGCATCCCGCTGAACTACAAGCCGATTATCCCTTTGTATTTCATTCGCATGGAAATCGAAATTCTCGACGGTTTTAAGGATTTCGAAGCCGCTGTCGGTGAAATTTGTTTTCCTCAGGGTTTGCTGTCGGTTTCACATGCGGACTGAAAACGCTGCCCTAACCGGAATTGGTTTTGTAAAGTCAGTTCCCTGAAGAATAGCCAATCACGGTTTTTGCGAGTGCTTCCACGCAGTCGATTTTGGCAGTGGGGCGGATGCCGTGCCCGAGGTTAAATACATGCCCGTCGTAAGGCGACATCCGGGATATCAGGTCTTTGGCGGCAGAGCGAACCGATTCAGGGTCTGACTCCAGAAGTTCAGGGTCGAGATTTCCTTGAACGGAAATCTCGCTCCCAAGACTTTTCTTGGCTTCGGCTAGATCGATGGAATGATCGAGCGCGAGACAGGGCGTTCCGCATGAAACAAGTTCTTGGAGCTTGTTTGCCGAATCCTTGGCGTAGAGGATCAACGGGATTTCACTTCGCAGACTGGAGGTTAATTCTCGGATCCATCGAAGTGACCATGCTTCCGAGTCGCCATCCGGGCACAGGCTTCCCCAAGTGTCGAAGATTTGGATGGCGTCTGCCCCGGCCTTGGCTTGTTGGCGAAGGTACTGAACCAGCACGGTCGTGAACTTTTCCATCAGCTGGTTGAAGGCATGGGGTTGCTCTTTTGCAAAAGCCAGTGTGCGAGGAAAGCCTGCTGAAGATCCGCCGTCAATTGCGTAGCATGCCAATGTCCATGGAGATCCGCAAAAACCAAGAAGGGCTTTTTCGTTGCCCAGCGATTCCCGCAAGAGAGCGAGGGCCTTCGCTACGTAATCAAGGCGGTCGGCGGCTCCCTCGACTTCGAGTCGGTCTACATCGTGGGCTGTTTCGATGGCGAAGTCCATGCGGATCCCCCCTTTGTCGTGAAAGCCGTAGCCTTGCCCCATTGCTTCCGGTACAACCAAGATGTCGCTGAATACGATCGCGGCATCGAGGGGGAATCGAGCTAGCGGTTGTAGGGTTACCTCCTTGGCCAAGGTGGGTTCTCGAACCATCTCGAGAAAACTGTACTTCTCCTTCATTGCTCTGTATTCAGGCAAGTATCGTCCTGCCTGTCGCATAATCCAGAGCGGAGGTCTGTCCAGAGGTTTGCAAGCAAGCGCATCGAGTATTCGTTGGCGGCCGGTCATGATTCCCCAACCCAATCTCGCGGTTTTAGAAACTTTTCGTAAAGTCGGGCTTCCTCGGTTCCGGTTTCCGGTTGCCATTCGTATTTCCATATCACTTCGGGTGGAA
>CALBIN010000072.1 GCA_937893275.1 uncultured Opitutia bacterium
AACCACCTCGTAGCAACATTCGACGGGCAGAAATTCAAGACTTACCTTAATGGTCTTACCATCGGATCGGTCGCCGAAATGAGAAACGTCGATCAGGACAACGGCAAACTTGGAATCGGTGGAACTCCCGACGGGGGAGACGTCTTCAACGGGTTGATTGACGACGTCAGGCTCTACAACGTACCCTTGTCCTTGGAAGAGATAGTCGTTGCCTATGGTGACGGCATGGGAGACTTCGGACCAATGGTAGAGATTAACGCTACCCTTGCGACTCACGTCAGCCCCATTCCCGTTTCCTTGACCTTTCGCGACGAATCAGGAAACGACGCAAACGTTACAGGATTGCAAATTTCGGACTTCCAAGTGCGGGGAGCCGCGGCCCAAAACCTAGTGCAAGTCAATGCATCTCATTATGAATTCGAATTGGTGCCCGATCGGAACCAAACCTTCGTTTTTCTTACCGTTCCCACAGGTTCAGCGCAAGATGCCAATCTGGACAACTCGATCCGAGCCACTCATCGAATTAACTTCAACTACAAGGTAACGAGGGTTGCCGACCTCGTCGGATGGTGGACCTTCGACGAAACGTCAGGTAACATAGCGGCCGACACCTCTGGTGGTGATGCCAACGCCACCGTATTTGGTGGTGCCGCATGGGCCGGAGCAAATGCCAAGTTCGGCACCGGGGCCCTCGTCTTGGACGGAAGCGACGACTACGCCGTGGCCAACGCACTCATAACACCCGATCGAATTACGCGTGCAGCAGATCTCATTGGCCATTGGCCTTTCGACGAAACTTCAGGAACGGCAACAGTCAACTTAGGCACATCGGGCAATGCGCAAGACGCTACGCTTACGAACGGAGCCACATTCTCCACAACTGAGAAAAGATTTGGAAGTGCCGCCTTACAGCTTCCACAAGGAAACACCGGAGCGAGAGTTCAAGTCAACACACCTCTAAGTCTTGGAGCTACGAACTCGGAATCCTTCTCCATCGCGGCATGGTTCAAGAAGCTTTATCCGGCGGTCGTGTGGCGCACTCTCACTCGGGGATCTAGTGCTGGCCACCACATGATCATAGGCAACAACAACGACAATGTGGGTGTCTTTGCCAATACGAATGGAGACTGGCGGGATTCCGGTGAATTCGACATGTCTCCCGGACAGTTCCAAGATGCTTGGCATCACATTGTCGTAGTATCCGACAAAGTTTCAAACACAACTAAGTTTTATCTCAACGGAGTATACAAGGGAGATTCCGACAGACCAACGGGCAACAACATCTCGGCCATCGGAAACCACACCACAGGCGGTCAAAGATTTGCCGAATTCTTAGACGATTTTCGCGTTTACGGAGTGGCAATCACATCCTTTGACGTCGAATCGATTTATCGAGAGGCAGCCGGGTCACCGCTAGACATTGGCGAAGGAGACTACACGATTTCCACTTGGTTCAAGCCTGCAGCCAATCCGGACTACATGCCGGGACTCACTGCGGGAGGTCTTACCGGGAACATGAGTTTCGCCGCCAATCCCGCAAACTTGGATGCGAATACCGCGAACTCCGGAGCTACCAATGGCGTCGATCCGCTTGGACCCACCGTCTCCGAGTCCAAGACTAAGCCGCCATGGAAAGACAATTGGACGGTCGTCTACACCGGCCAAGTGTATGATGCCGACGGCGTGATGGCCTTTCAAGAAGACATCGACGACAAGGCTTGGCTTGTAATTAACGGTCAGCAAATACTGAATGATGCCGGATGGAATGCCAACACCTCCGGCAATACGAATTTTGGAGCCGGTGGTTGGTTTGACTTCGAATTGCGAATGTCCAATGGGGGTGGCGGCGCGGGGCGAGCCAATGCGCCCACCGGGTTTGGTTGGGATGCCACGGGCGGCACGAATTGGGTCATTCCTCGCAACTCCGATGCCAGCACCGCCGATCTCTTTCGTACCGGTGAAGCACCTAATGCCTTGGTCGCCAGATTGGGATCATCCGGCAACAAGGGGTTGTTCCACAAGCAAGACGGCCAAACGGAAAGTAATCACGTACTCAGCACTGGATCCCAAGAAAAGGCAAACTCCACCAATGGAATATCTCTCGATCAATGGCACCATCTGGCCAGCGTGGTCGACCGCAAGGCGGGTTCAGTGAAGTTGTTCGTTGACGGCAATCTGGCAGGTTCTAAGTATTTCTACCAAGATACCCCTGGCGAGTATTCCCTCACCGACTGGTACTTTGGTTCTGTAGGGTCGGTTGCCTTTGCGGAAGGCACTCTAGACGACACTCGAATTTACTCTGCGGCGCTCACTGCCGAGGATATCGCGACCATCTACAACAATGGCGAAGGAGACATGGGATTGATGGCCAAATTCGACGCCCCGCTGGTCACCAACGCCAATCCAATTCCCGTAAAAGTTAATTTCACACGCTTCGGTGAATCTGAAAACGTAACAGGTTTCGTAGAGGCGGATATTTCCGTTACGGGAGCGACCATCGGCAACTTCCAAATCATTTCGGGGTCCCAATACTCATTCGAACTTACTCCTACAAACATAACGAAAGTTTCTATGTCGCTTGCATCCGGAGCGGCAACAGGAAACGGCGACCCCTCCCTACCCACCGCCACATCCATTATATTAGCTCCCCCGGTGCGACAACATGGAGATATCATAAGGTGGTGGTGGTTCGATGACGCCAAAGGAACCGCTATCACGGATGCGATGGGAGTAATCCCGGCGCAACTTAAAGGCGGGGCCGACTGGTCGCCAAACGGTAAATTTGGAGCTTCCGTCGGATTTGACGCTGAAGGAGATCAAATTGAATTAGGGGCTGATCCCGGCTTGTCTACTGCGAATAGTTTTTCAATTTCTTTCTGGTTTAAACGGACAACGGACTCCTTTTCTTGGAGCGGCAACAATGTAAACAACGTTATGCTTAGCCTCAGGGGTTCGACCAGGTCATCCATCGAAATCGGGACAGAGGGCGCCAACTTGGAAACCTATCTGTCCACCGAGTCAAAATCCGAGCAAATAGCAACACCTGCCGGCGTAACCAATAACCAATGGCGCCATCTTACCCTGACGTACGATACGACGAGAGAGGACGAACTCGAACTCTACCTCGATGGAGTAACTCGAGGTTCATGGAGTCAGTTCGGAGGTAAACTCGTGGTGGATGCAGACGCCGTGCTTCGCCTCGCAATCAGCGATCCGACAGAACCCGCCAAAGCTCGCTTCGATGGAATGATAGACGACCTTCGCATCCACACGTCGGCTCTTTCCCCCTCTGACATAGCTGCCACCTATGAGAACGGTTACGGCGACCTCGTACTCACGGTTACCCCGACCTTCCCCCCGGTAACTCATGATTCTCCAATCCCCATATCCCTAGAATTCCACAAATATGGCCAATCATGGCCCATCTCCGACTTCAATGCTAGCCGCATTTCTGTCAACAACGCAAACGACGGAAACTACACTGGCGCAGGAAGTGATTGGCAGTTCACCATAGCCCCCACAACCCCGAATGGTCGTCTCAACGTCAGCCTGCAGGCGGGTCTAGGCAAAGACTCGGGTGGAGTTGAAAGCTTAGCGGAGTCCTTTGACGTTATTTTTGGCATGCCCGTAACTAGAGCTGATCGTTTACAGGCATGGTGGCAATTCGAGGAAAACGCCACAAGCCTTGAGACCTATGATTACTTCGGGCGTTTCACTGGATCTTTTGCCGGCAACAACGGAAATGTTCCAAAATTTGAAACTAACGGCAAGTTTGGACAAGCTCTTTGGCTTACGGGCGATACTTGGGTTCGAACAAATGCTTATGGCAGCGCCCTTAACGTAGGAGGCAACAAACCGCGTACCATCTCCTTTTGGATGTATGTTTCCGACGGTCAACAAACTAATGCAGGACCCTATGGTTATGGTTCTCGTGCCTGTGGCAATGGGAAAAACGAGAGTTTTTGCTTACGCGAACTTCATCAAAACAACTACAAGAGAATTCGAAGCCAGCATTGGTGCTGGGATCCCCAATTCAACTCCCCCACCGACATCCGAAACCGCTGGATTCACGTGGCCCACATTTATACGGGAACAAACGTTCAAGTATTTTTCAACGGCTCTCGTTTGGCCAATTGGAACCGTACTCAAATCCAGACCGGTGAAAACTATCCCTTCCAATTCGGTCGATGGACCGACGAAACTACCGCCAATCGAATCTTTCTAGGATTAATGGATGACTTTCGCATTTACGACGTCGCCTTCTCACAGGCTGAGATAGACACACTTTACGCCAACGGCGATGGAGACCTCGGAATAACAAGTACACTCGAAGTCGATCGAGTAGTTAGAGACAACCCATTCAAGCTAGGAATTAAGTTCGAACGGTTTGGCAATCCTATCGAGGTTACGGGTTTGGCCTTGGATGACTTAAC
>CALBIN010000073.1 GCA_937893275.1 uncultured Opitutia bacterium
TGATGACTCCAATCACGTAACCAAGAGCGTCGCCCTCAGTCAATACCCTCGCAAGGGAGGACTAATGGGGTATTCGATGCGGACGGCAACGCATCGTTTGACGCAATGGGTTCATCGACCCACAGGCGAAATACGCTCGACCGAGCTGTACGACTACTCGGACGGGTTGATAGAAACGAGGAACCTTGCCGACGATTTCCCCGAAGTGGTCAAAGAGCTGTCCCAAAAACTGGCAAAAGCCTTTGCAGGCGGCTTCGCTAACACGCCCGAAACGCAAGAGCCGAACGAGGAAAGCGATACCAGCTTTGAAAAAGCGCAAGCCGGACCATTCAACCAGCTCAAAACTTCTATCGGCACTTGGAAATCAGAGGTCGGCACAATCATTATAGACAACAAGCATGCGAAAACAGGAAAGCAATGCCTTCAGTTGACCGGAGGAAAAGAATCGATCGTCACGCTGGATATTGCGGAGGCGGTGAAAACGGCCAGTGATCTGACTTTCTGGGCGGAGCGTTGGACAAGCCAGGTGCCCTTTTCCTTTCGCATCGCCGCCGATCGTGGGACGGGTTGGCAGGAGATCTACGATGGCGACAAGAAAATCCGGGTAGGTCGGGCCTTCCTGAACAATGTCAAGGTGGGGCTGCCGGTTGGTATCAAGCGGTTGCAGTTCAGTTGTTCGAGTCCACCGAACACGGGCACCCTCATCGATGACCTGCGAATTGCACCCATTCAACCACAGGAAATCACTGGTGTTGAAGTCTTGCCGCTAACTCTTCCGGCCCTGGTCGGGAATGAAGACTCCGCTCTGCTCAAGCTGAAAATCGAGACAAGGGGTCAGCTAAATCCCATTTCACTGACCGAGTTGCATGCCTCGCTTTCAAGCGAAACTCATCTTTCGGATCTAATGTCCGTTCATGTAAGACAAAGCAGCGGTCACGATCGATTCACGCAAAGTAGGCCCGTCGCATCTCTGGATACAAAGCAGGTCGGTAACAAGCCCTTAGTTTTTTCCTTATCCGACCATGCCTTCCAGTTGGCCGAGGGCACCAATTATATCTGGCTTTCCTGTCGTCTCAGCAAGCAAGCCAACATTGATCATCTAGTCGGAATGGCATGCAGGAAGCTCATTTTTTCAAACGGGAAAATAGTCAAACCGGACCAAGCGCCTTCCATACAACGAATGGGAGTGGCCCTCCGAAATGGTGGTGACAATGGAGTGAACACCTACCGTATCCCCGGCTTGACGACGACAAACAAGGGGACTTTGATCGGCGTCTACGACGTTCGACGACGATCGGGCGGAGACCTGCCCGGCGATATCGAAGTGGGCATGTCCAGGTCGACCGATGGCGGGCGAACATGGGACCAGATGAAGATCATCATGGATATGGGCAATGATCCGAAATGGCGTTATGATGGCATTGGTGATCCGGCCGTCCTCGTGGATCAAGGCACCGGTACAATCTGGGTTGCTGCCACTTGGAGCCACGGGAATCGTTCTTGGCGAGGTTCTGGCCCAGGATTAAAACCAGAGGAAACCGGCCAGTTGATGCTAGCCCGCAGTGACGATGACGGCATCACCTGGTCCAAACCGATCAACATTACCTCTCAGGTAAAGAAACCGGAGTGGTGCTTTATTTTACAAGGGCCGGGCAAAGGCATCACAATGCGAGACGGCACGATCGTCTTTGCCGCCCAGTACCAAGACCCACCCGAAAAGAGGCGACTCCCCCACTCCACAATCATCTATTCTAAGGATCACGGAAAGACTTGGAAGGTCGGCACCGCCGCGTTCGACGACACGACGGAATCGCAAGTGGTCGAGATTGAACCCGGTGTGCTGATGCTCAACTGCCGGTACAATCGGAAAGCAGTCCGCGTCGTGATGACTACCCACGACATGGGCAAGACGTGGCAAAAACACACAACTTCGGAGAAATCCTTGATCGAGCCCGGTTCATGCATGGCGAGCCTGATCGATCCGAACCGGGAAACAGGAAAGAGCCTTGGCAACTGGCTCTTGTTCTCCAACCCGGACAGTACGCGTGGTCGACATCATATCACAATCAAGGCTTCGCCTGATCGCGGCATGACTTGGCCTAAGGAGAATCGATTGTTGCTAGATGAAGAAAACAGCGCTGGCTACTCCTGCATGTCGATGATCGACGAGAAAACAGTCGGAATTCTTTACGAGGGCAGTCAGGCCCACATGACCTTCCAGCGCATTCCCTTGGAAGATCTCGTGGGCAAAAAAACCGCTCAAAAGGAAGTTCGGACATTTCCGAAGGAAGAGACCCTCAAGCTACCCCGCGTATTCGGAGACCACATGGTCTTGCAAGCCGATGCTCCGATTCCCGTTTGGGGAAGTGCCAAGGCAGGCGCGACGGTAACGATTGCATTCAGGGATGAGAGGAAAAGCGTCAACGCAAATGACCTAGGTGATTGGCAGACCCGACTCAAAGGGCACAAGACAAGTGCAAAACCAACCACCTTGACAATCGAGTCAGGCAGCGGAAACATTCAAATCAAGGATGTCCTCATCGGCGAAGTGTGGATCTGCGGTGGCCAGTCGAACATGCAATGGCCCCTCGAACAATCGGCGGAAGGTGCAAATGAACTGGCAGCGGCAGATCATCCCAACCTAAGATTGCTGTATCTTGAGGGCGGTGCTCTCGGCAACTCGGGAAGCTACTCGCTACAAAACCTTTCTCGACTTACTCCCGAAACTTTCTGCGCAGGCAAGTGGAAGGTCGCATCCGCCGAGTCCGCTCGCTCGTTCTCGGCGGTGGGTTGGTATTTTGGCCGATCGCTGATGGAGGAACTGAAGGTTCCGGTCGGACTGATCTGCCCGGCAGTCGGTGGAACACCGACCGAGGCTTGGATTCCTCGCGAGGCGCTGGAAGCCGATCCGAAGCTGAGAGGAATGGTTGCCGGCAATTGGCTCGAGAACGAGCGCCTGGGCGAATTCTGTCGGACACGAGGTCGGCAAAATTTGCTACGGGCCATGCAGACAGGTGAAGCTATCCTTGGTGATGACCTTGGACCCAATCACTCTTTCAAACCGGGGTTCATGTGGTCCGCAGGAATTGAACCAATCATTCCCTACGCGATACGGGGAGCCGTTTGGTATCAGGGCGAGTCAAACGCCGAAACAAGATCCCGAGTCCGAGAACACGGGGAATTATTTCCTCTGCTGATCAACCAGTGGCGACAACAATGGGGCCAAGGAGACTTTCCCTTTCTCTTTGCTCAACTCCCTGCCCTTAATCGTTCCGAGTGGCCGTGGTTTCGGGACGGACAACGTCGAACGCTCGGTCAGCTCAAGAATCTTGGCATGGCCGTCACGATCGACGGCGGTCATCCGTCAAACGTGCATCCTCGGGAAAAGAAAGTCGTTGGCGAACGCTTGGCGAAATGGGCGCTGGGGACGACTTACGGGCTCAAGAAGCATGCAGTTTACTCCGGACCCTTGCTCGATATTGCCGAGCGTGAAGGAGACTCGCTGGTCGTGTCGTTCAATCAAGTTGGTGGTGGTCTCAAGACATCCGACCAGAAAGCACCTCGCCACTTTGAGGTTTGCGGAGAAGACAGGCTGTTTCATCGAGCAATCGCAAAGATCATCGGTAAAAACACTCTTTCAGTCTCAAGCCCGAAAGTAGATGAACCCCTGCATGCGCGATACGCATGGTCACCCTACCCCGAGCCCCCGGTCAACTTGTTCAACAGCAAAGGGCTTCCCGCCTCTCCGTTTTCCACCGAAAGTGAAGAAAAGCTTTTCGGCCTTCGAGAGAAACAATCCACTAGAGAGAACACAAACGCCAACCGCCCAAACATCCTGTTGATCGTGGGCGAGGATCACGGGTGTGAATTGTCCTGCTATGGCGATCCCGTGATCAAGACGCCGAACATTGACGCCCTTGCCTCGCAAGGTGTGTTGTTCGAGAACGGATACGTTACGCAATCGGTCTGCAGCCCTTCTCGAAGCACCATCTTCACCGGTCTGTACCCTCACCAGAACGGGCAACTCGGTCTTGCTACCCATCAATACGGTTGGTTTAAAAAATGGCCCACGACTTACTCCCTACTAAAGAAAGCCGGGTACCGCACCGGCTTGATTGGCAAGACGCACGTAATTCCCTCTGAGGCGGTCGAGGCCTTCGTAGATTTTCGGTTCCAGAAATCAGCCAACTTCGCCAAGCGAAAGGTCGCGGAATATGCCGTGAAATCCGGCGAGTTTTTCCGGGACGGCGACGCACCGTTCTTCATGACGGTCAACTACCCCGATGCTCACTGGCCGTTGCAGGGACAGGTGGACGGACTTCCCGAAACACAGGTCGACCCGAAACGCGTAAAGGTGATGCCCTATATTGGGGGAGAGACCCCACGTATGCTCGCGGTCGCACGCAACTATTACGACTGTATGTTGCGGCTCGATGCCTGCGTAGGCCAGTTGCTTAAACAGTTGGATGATTCCGGCAAGGCGAACAACACGCTCGTCGTCTTCATCGGCGACCACGGTGCCCAGATGGCGCGAGGCAAAGTGACGGTTTACGAAGGTGGCATGCACGTGCCCTACGTCGTCCGCTGGCCAGGCGTAGCCAAAGCGAATCATCGTTCGAAGGCCCTGGTATCGACGATTGACCTCTTGCCCACGTTCATGGATGCGGCAGGTTCCCCAACACCAAAGGGATTGCCGGGCAAATCGATTAGACCTGTGCTCAACGGGAGCGAAGGCAAAACCTTTCGGGAATATCTGGCCTGCGAACGCAACTGCGACGCGGCCCGCCACACCTTTCCCCAACGCACGATCCGCGACGAACGCTACAAGTTGATTCACTCGCCCGTTCGAGACCGCGAAGATCCCGCCGCCCGATATTACCGAACGCATGGACACGCCCATTGGTCAGGCTGCTTAACGGACAAGGAATTGGTCGGAGCGACTGAGCAAACGAAAGCGGGTTATGCACGCTGGCTAAAACCACCGGAGTTTCAACTCTATGATTTGAAGACCGACCCACACGAATGGACCGACCTTTCAAATGACCCGAAGCACGCGGATGCAAAGCATCGACTTCAAACAGCTCTTAAAAAATGGCAGGTAAACACGCGCGACCCCTTGGCCGACCCCGAAAAGTTGAGCATGCTGATGAATGAGAACGACGCTGTTTTCAAGACTGGTCGTCGCTCCCCCGAAAATGGCTGGCGTTATTTGAAGTATTTGGCTCTCTAAGAGTAGCAAAGCATCCTCCAACAATGAGATTCATCATCCCACACCCATGAAACTAACAGGCCTTATCGCGGCACCGCACACTCCCTGCAACGCAGACTACTCGCTCAACATGGAAGCAGTCGCCAAACAGGCTTGGCATCTGTCGAACACGGGAGTGAAAGGAGTTTTCGTGGGAGGCACCACGGGCGAATGCCACTCCTACTCTACGGAAGAACGCATCCGGTTATTCAAGGCATGGGGTTCAGAGGCCAAAGCAAACGGGTTGATCAACATCGCTCACGTCGGGCACAACAATCTGCCCGATGCTCAGGCCTTGGTGGAAGCGGCCCAGGCCTCGACAGCGGAGGCCATCGGAGCAATGGCTCCGACCTTCTTCAAGCCTGCAAGCGTGGACGAACTGATCGATTGGTTTGCCTTGGTCACGAAAGCGGCTCCGGAACTACCTTTCTATTTCTACGACATCCCGAGCATGACCGGAGTGAGTCTAGATACGTCGGATTTTCTTAGACGAGGTCGCGAACGAATCCCATCGCTCGTGGGCGTGAAATTCACCAACCCGGACCAAGCCTTGTTGAAGGAATGCATGCAAGTGGAAGATGGTGCCTTCGACCTTCTTTTCGGGACGGACGAAAAACTTCTCGAGGGACTTGAGCTCGGCTGTCGCGGGGCCGTTGGGAGCAGCTACAGCGTCGCCGCGCCCATCTATCGTCAAATCATTCAATCCTTTGGCGAAGGGGATCTTACGACCGCCAAACTGCACCAGGAGCACTCGGTTAAATTCATAGATATTCTATATAAGTACGGTTACCTTCCCGCAACCAAGGCGCTGTTGGAAATGCTCGGAGTTCCATGCGGACCCG
>CALBIN010000074.1 GCA_937893275.1 uncultured Opitutia bacterium
AAAAGGATTCCTCGCGCAAGGCCGGTCCGGTCGAGGCCCATTCCGAGGAGGATATTTTCAAGGCTTTGGGCCTTCAGTACGTCCCACCCGCCCTGCGTGAAGGCATGGGCGAGGTGGAAGCAGCGGAGAGAAACGAGTTGCCCGAATTACTTGAGTATTCCGATCTCAAGGGCTGCTTCCATAACCACACCACGGCCTCGGACGGACGTAACACTCTGGACGAGATGACTGCGGAAGCGGATGCCCGGGGATGGGAATACTTGGGCATCGCAGATCATTCCAAGGCCAGTTTCCAAGCGAACGGTCTGGATGAGGAACGCTTGGCAAAGCAAATTGAGGCTATTCATGAACTCAATGAGAGCGGAAGGTTTCGCTGTCATGTCTTCGCAGGCTCGGAGGTGGACGTTCTCTCCGGGGGTAAGCTGGATTTTGAGGATTCCGTTCTTGATTCCCTCGACTATGTCGTGGCCTCCGTCCATAACGGGCTGACTCAAGACGAGGAGACCATGACCACCCGGATCATCACCGCGCTCGAACACCCCAAGGTCACCATGTTCGGACACCTGAGCGCCCGACTCCTGCTCAGGCGTGAACCCAGTCAAATGAACGTCGCCAAGATCATTGACGCGGCCATTGCGAACAGAAAAATTCTAGAGCTCAATGCCAACCCCATGCGTCTGGATATGGACTGGAGGCACTGGAGACGGGCGGCGGAGAAGGGGTTGCTTTGCTGTATAAATCCGGATGCTCACGCCACTCACCATTTCGACTACCAGCTTGCCGGGGTCAATGCCGCCCGCAAGGGCTGGCTGTCCACCAAAAACATCCTGAACTCACGAAGCTTGAGCGAGGTGAAGGAATACCTGTCTATAATCGACTGAGGGTAGTTTAACTTTCGTGCGTTTTATCTTGTAAGCTCTTCAGCTTCTGGCCCTTGGTTTTACATGTCTCTGGGCCAAGCCATCTGGTCCCCCCTTGAAACCTTTCTGCAAACCCCATGGGGAATGCTCATTGTCTTTGCCCGAACCTTTATGCTGTTCAGAATTTTCCTAAATTGAATGACATGGAAAGAAGGAAATTAAAGTATTCTTTAAATTTTAGAGTTCTTATTCTTCGTCTAAGGCATTGACATGTTGCTGAATTAGATTGGGAATCTTTCTATGATTAAAAATTCAATTTTACTTACATCTCTATTCTGTGGAGTGGCTTCCTTTTCTTACGCGAATGATAAAGAGCCTGATATCCGAAAGGAAATGCGTGGAAAGACGGAATATATGTTCATCAATGGGATAAAGGTTCACGAAACAGACCCGAAGAAACAGCCGCAGCCCAAGATCGTCGAACCCAAGCCGTACGACGCCAAGGCTGCCAAGCCCCCCAAGGGTGCCAAGATCCTTTTCGACGGCACGGAGAAGACCCTGTCGAATTGGGTGGCTGGAAATGGAAAGCCGACTAAATGGAAACTGGTGGATGAATCCCTTGAGTCCGTGCGCGGCGGCGGCTATCTTCAAAGTAAGGATGAATTTGGTTCATGTCGCCTGCATGTTGAGTTCTCAACCCCAAAAGTGCCCAAAGGGAATGGCCAAGGCCGTGGTAACAGTGGTGTCTTTCTAATGGGTCAGTATGAAATTCAGGTTCTTGATTCCTATAACAACACAACCTATCCGGACGGACAGTGCGGTGCTCTTTACGGTCGAGCTAAACCTCTAGTCAACGCTTCTCGTGGACCCGGCGAATGGCAAACCTACGACGTTACTTTCCATCGGCCTCTCTTCGACGACAAGGGCAAGGTTACCCGCAAGGCCAAGTTTCACGTCGTTCACAACGGACACGTCATCCATGATCACTTGGAACTAAGCGGCGGCACGGGTTGGCGCGGACCCCATTCAATTTCCGAATACAAGAAGCACGCTGACAAGGGTCCGTTGAAGATGCAGGACCACGGAAACCCAGTTCGATTTCGCAATGTCTGGTTGGTTGAGCTGAAGGATTAAGCGCAACCTGTGTTCTTGAAGTTGTGTAGGAAGGGCCAACTCGGCATTGGCTTGAACTCTCACCGACAAGAGGAGCCAAAATGGAAATGATTTTTTCAAGGTTTGTGAAGCTGGTCCTGCTATAACTTTCGATCCGAAACTGTCTTACGGTGTTCGACCAAAGTAGGAAGTCCCTCTGGGTTAGCCAGTAACGATTCTGGGTTTGGCTCAAAGGCGGCGGGCCGCAGATTTACTTTGCTCCTTACTTTGAATTTATTTTCTCTTCTTTGCATGAAATCCTTCTTCTGCTTTTTCTCCTTCTTCGCCCTTACGTTTTCCGTTTTGGCTAAGCCCACCAATGTGGTTCTCGTCATGGCCGACGACCAAGGCTGGGGGCAGACCGGATATTATAATCACCCCGTCCTCAAAACTCCCAACCTAGATGCCATGGCTGCCAATGGCTTGCGGTTCGATCGCTTCTATGCGGGTGGTCCCGTATGCTCGCCTACTCGGGCCACAGTGTTGACCGGGCGTACCCACGACCGAACGGGTGTTTTCGATCATGGTTACGCCCTGCGCAACCAAGAGAAGACCATTGCCCAAGCCATGAAGAAGGCAGGCTATGCCACCGGTCACTTCGGCAAGTGGCATCTCAATGGGTTGCGGGGCCCTGGCGTACCTATCCTCGGCGACGACTCCCATGGTCCCGGTGCCTTCGGGTTCGACACTTGGCTGTCCGTGACCAATTTTTTCGATCTTAATCCCGTCATGAGCAGACAAGGGAAGTTTGAGGAGTTCAAGGGCGACTCCTCCGAGATCATTGTCGATGAAGCACTCCAGTTCATCACCAAGAAAGCCAAGGCCAAGAAACCTTTCTTTACCGTGATCTGGTACGGCACCCCGCATAGCCCATGGATGGCCAAGGAGGTTGATCAAAAGCCCTTCACCGCACTAACGGAGAAGGCCCGAGAGCACTATGGTGAACTGGTCGCCATGGATCGTAGCATAGGCACTCTGCGAAAGGGTTTGCGTGACCTAGATATCGAGAAGGACACCCTCTTTTGGTTTACAAGCGACAATGGTGGTCTTCCCGGCTTCAAGCCGAGCACTACGGGAGGGTTGCGTGACTTCAAGAGCTCGATGTACGAGGGCGGTCTTCGGGTGCCCGCGATCATCGAATGGCCTATGGGTATTCCCAAGCCTCGCATTACCAAGCATCCGGCCGGTGCCGTTGACATTTTTCCGACCATTGCGGAAGTCGTGGGTTTGCCGGAGTCCTCGATGCTGCAGCCTCAGGACGGATTGAGTTTGGTTCCTTTGCTTGAAAAAGAAATCGGTCCTCGCAAGAAGCCTCTGATTTTTCGCAGCCGCGCCCGGATTGCCGTTATCGACAACGACTGGAAGCTTCTCTCCATGCCCAAGGGCAACGCCCGCAAGCTTGAACTTTACAATCTCTCCGAGGACACCGCCGAGTCCTCCAATCTCTTTGGCGAAAAACCGGAGGTCTCCCGTTCACTTCGCCGGAAACTGATTGAGGCTCGCTCATCCATCGACGCCAGTGTGGCGGGAAAGGATTACCCGAGCAAAAAGTTGAATCGTCAACCGCCACGCATTTTCTGGACCGAGGTGGATGCCTACAAACCTTACTTCAAGGACTGGAAGAACCGCCCCGAATATGAATCGCGCCTCAAAAAATTCTAGGTTTTCTGATCTTTCCCTTTCCTATATTCTCTTGTCGGCAGAATAAATCGCGCTAAGTTTACACTTATGCGTTTTCCCCTTGGATCTGTCTTTGCCTTGGTGCTCTGCTTTGTGTCACTACCGCTTTCACGCTTGGTCGCTGAAACGGAGAAACCGCATGCTGTTTTAGTTGTGGGTACCCTGCATTACTCCCCAGAATTGACTATGCCTGTCTTTGCCAAGGAACTGGAACGTTTCGGATTTCGAACGACGGTAGTCATGGGAAAGGGAAATCCCGAAAAGAAGACGCAAGACGTTTTGCCGGGGATCGAGGCACTTGCAGATGCCGATCTGGCGATCTTCTTCATGCGTTTCCTGAAGCTCCCCGATAAGGAGTGGAAGCCAATCGAAGACTACCTCAAGTCGGGCAAACCGGTCATCGGGTTACGCACGGCAAACCATTCCTTCAAGTATCCCAAGGATCATCCACGCTACAAGTGGAACGATGGTTTTGGCCGACGCGCCTTGGGTACCCCTTACATCGTTCATCAGGGAGGAACGACCGACATAAAGGTGAATCCCGCAACCAAGAGTCACCCTGTCATGGCCAACGTCGAGAAGTCCGAATGGGTTTCCCCGGGGACTTTGTATCTGGCCCGTTTGGAAAAGGGTTGTATCCCTCTGGCGTCAGGAAGCGGCAAGGGGCGTGCCCGATTACTGAAAAAGAGTTTCGGTGAAATCCAAGTAAAGGAATTCGAAACCGCGGTCGTGGCTTGGGCTTGGGAGAACGAATGGGGCGGAAAGGTGTTTGGAACTTCCTTTGGGCATCCGGGTGACTTTGCCGAGGAATCATTCAATCGCATGCTGGTGAACGCCTGTCACTGGGCAGTCGAAAAAAACCTGCCCGCTGCGGATCCAAAGATTACCACTTGGGAAATCGAGCGGGTCGACAAAAAAAAGAAAAAATAAAGTCGGCCGGATGCCGGCGAGGAGTTATTTCTCGTCGGAGTAGGCCTTGATCGAGTCGACCTTCAGTTCGAACGGCCCATCTTTCTTATCGTAGATCATCAAGGTTACGCTGCTAATCTTGTCCTTCTTCAGCGGATAGCGTTCCTTTGGTAGTCGCATGCCACGCCAACTAGCAGACATCGATGAAAAGGGGATTTTCGCGACTTGCCAGCCCTTGGCATCCTTGTCGGTCTCGAAGTCCGTACGGTAGGAGGCTGTGCTGCGATCCATACGCACGCCACACATGAAAGTGCGCCCGTCTCCCTTGAAACGTATGATGAACCCGTCCTTGCCTTCCAGTTCGAGGTCCATGGGCTTGGTTCGGATCGACGAGAAGCCACCTCCGTTGGTGTTGGTCGAGCCGGAGAAAATCAACTTGTCCTTCTTGAACGAGAAGCCGCCCTTGGAACGTCCGCCCATGACGTTGTCGTTCACCACGGTCCATTGTTCCCCCGGGTTTTCTTCCGAGAAGTCAAACAAGGTATCCCCCGCGGTTTCCTTCTTGTCCTTAACTTTTTTCTTGGCTCCCTCAGCTTCGGAAACGAAGGACATTTGCATTGATCCAATCAACAAGCCGCTCAAGGCGATGGCGAACAATTTTATTTTCATTTCTAAATTATTGTTTTTGTTAGTCTATAGATAATATTCGTCGGCGACTGGTGTTTGGATTCAAAAAAGTTGTTCTTTGCGAATCATTGAATGGATCGACTGCTTAAAAGTTCTACCTCGGCATCCGGGGCAAGTCCATGTGGCATTTCTTTTTTTTAATAATCTGCTTTCAACCTTTCTGTTTCCTCATTATTTCCTACAGTTTACTCTCCATGTCATTTTTACGACCATTACCCCTTTTTATTCTGGCTTTTTTCCCGCTGGCCGAGGCCTCTGCCGGGTCGTTCATTCGTCCGGGCGATCGCGTGGCCATCCTGGGCAACACCTATGCCGATCAGTTGCGTATCCACGGCTATTTGGAAACTCTTCTCCTGCAGCGCTCTGGAGGCAATCCGGTCTCGGTCCGCAACTTGGGGTGGGGCGGTGACCTGATCCAATTCCGCGATCGTCCAACCAATTTCCCCAGCGAGGCATCTACGCTCGAGTCCCACAAGACCGACGTCGTTGTAATATGCTTCGGGATGGGCGAGTCCTTCGCTGGAAAGGCGGGGTTGAGTGACTTCCGGAGCCAATTGAAACGCTTCATCGCCGCCCACAAGGGAAAGAAGTACAACGGAGAATCTCCCGTACGCATCGTCCTCGTGTCGCCCATTGCCCATGAGGACCACGGTGAGCTCTCCCCAAATCGCAAAAAGCGCAATGACGACCTCGCCGCCTACGTCGGGGCTATGCAACAGGTGGCTGTCGGCGAGAGCATTCCATTTGTCGACCTCTACGCCCCCACGCTCTACTTAATGGACGACAAGGCATCCCCAAAGCTGA
>CALBIN010000075.1 GCA_937893275.1 uncultured Opitutia bacterium
ACGAAAACTCATGTTTACCGAATCGAGAAAAGTTCGTAATTCAGTTGTAAAATCACGACATTTACTCTTGGCCAACAACCATCGAGTCCTCACAAACAATCAAACGAAAATGAAATTACTCATCGCTCTCGTCATCACATTGATCATAAGCCCAACGCTAAGAGCGGAGCTAAGCTACGAAGCCATTTCCGACTGGATCAAACTTCCCGAAGGGCGCGAAAACATCGGTAACATGCACGGCGACGTCGCAGTTAGCTCCGCCGGAGAAATATACGTAAGTGTTCAAGACCCCAAAGCCGGGATACAAGTATACAGCGCTGACGGAAAATGGATTCGAAACGTTAAGGGAGCCCCAAACGATTTTCACGGCTTCGTCATTCGCAAACAGGAAGACGGCGAATTCATATATGGTCCGCGCCTCGGTGGAGGCGACATTCTAAAAATGACGCTGGACGGCGAGATAAAGCTACGAATTTCCGCCGCCGGAATTCCGGACAAGTTTAAAAAAGGAGGACGTGTTCGCTTAACCGGAATGGACGTTGCACCAAACGGAGATCTCTTCGTGGTGGACGGTTATTCATCCGATTACGTTCACCACTTCGACAAGACGGGAAAGTACCTCGACTCCTTTGGCGGCAGGGGCGAACCCTTCAAGTTCCGCACCCTGCACAAGATAGCAGTGGACACTCGCTTCGATCCTCCACGCATAATCGGCACCGATCGAGCAAACGGCAGGGTAGTCCACATCTCAAACGACGGAAAGTTCATCGGCGAGGTCGCCACTGGCTTGCTGCTGCCAGCCTGCGTCGCAATTCAAGGAGATCTTGCCGCCATCGGCGAAATCAAGGGACGCGTCACCCTGCTCGACAAATCAGGCAAGGTGGTGAAGCAATTGGGACACAATAAAAACGCCAAGGAAGTCGGAACCAACCGCACCCCGAAATCCGCTTGGCGCACTGGTTTCGTAACCGCCCCACATGGCGTCGCGTTCAATGCATCCGGCGACGTAATCGTGGCTGAGTACAGTAATGCGGGACGCGTCCATCGCTTCAAGAAACTGAACGCGACATCGGCCAAAACATCAGACTCGAGCAAGCTTGACCTCAAACTCATCCTCAGGAAAGACCTCGCCGGTTGGCAAGTGCCTTCTGGCAACGACAAAGCCGGATGGTACAAGGTAAATAACGGAGTCTTGGAAATTCGCAACGGACCCAAGAAAAAAGGTTCCGTCCTATGGACAAAGAAAAAGTACAGGGACTTCGTAATGGAATTAGACTTTCGCTTTGGCGAGGGCACGGTGGACTCCGGGGTTCACGTTCGCACCCAAGACCAAATACAGATCGGCATCTCGGGCTCTCTCAAGCGCGATATGACTTGTTCACCCTATATTCCGGGCAAGGGCTATCCTGTGGAGGCCAAAAACATCAAAAAGCTATTGAAAGCCAAAGACTGGAATACCATGCGCATTCAAGCCATTGGCAATCAATACACGGTTTGGTTACAGGGTGAAGAGGTAATGACCTACAAGTCCGGTTCGGCCAAGGAAGAAGGCCCCATCGGCATCCAGTTGCACGGCAATCGTATCATGGGAATCGACTACCGCAACATGAAGGTTGCCGAACTCCCTTGAACGACACCCGTTCCGCCCCGGCAGTATGACATGGATTCGGGCTGACCGGATAATGGAAGACAACATAGTTGAGAAGTGATGAACTTCGCTTCTTAACCCGTTACCTTCTATGGCCAAGCTTTCCAACGTCGCCAAACTCCTGCGAGACCTCGTAGCCCTACCCAGCGTAAACCCGGCTTTTCTACCAAATGAGCCCGAGCTCACGGGTGAGGAAAGAGTCGCCTCATACTTAACCGAGCTTACCAGCAAGCAAGGCCTCGAGATTTCTCGGCAAAACGTTCTGCCCGGACGCAAAAACTTGTTCGTGCGGCTAAAACCCAGGGGCAAGGTAAAGCGTCGCATCGTCCTCGCCCCCCACCTCGACGTAGTCCCCGCCGAGGACAAGCAATTTACTCCGCGAGTGAGGAACGGTCGCTTGCATGGACGCGGCGCCTGCGACACAAAAGGTTCCGTCGCCGCCTTCTTTCATGCCCTACTTGAACTGGCCAAAGGCAAAAACCGCCCGGCGGAAACTGAAATTCTGTTCGTGGGATTAGTCGACGAAGAGTATGGGCAATTAGGTTCTCGCATCTTTGGGGAACGAGGACCTAAAGCCGATCTAGCGATTGCGGGCGAACCCACCCAACTGCAGGTCGTGACCGCCCACAAGGGAAACCTCTGGCTACGATTCGAGACCCGGGGGAAAGCCGCCCACGGAGCCACACCCCACCTAGGCAAAAGCGCCATCCATGAAATGGCTCGCATCACCGAAGCACTGCTCACCGAGTACGCCGATGAACTCAGGAAGCGAACGCACCCCCTGCTCGGACATCCGAGCATAAACATAGGAACGATAAAAGGCGGCAGCCAAACCAACGTCGTACCTGAGCGTTGCAGCATAGACGTCGACCGTCGCACCTTGCCGGGAGAGACGGAGAAATCCGTCTACCAAGAAATCAATCGCATTCTAGCCAAACGAAAGCTCAAAGTAGTGAACCCCAAAGAGTGCCGCGGCGTCCCTTGCCCACCACTGGAAACCGATCCGGAGCTCCCTGCCGTCCGGCAGTTCATGAAAGCCGCCAAACGCCGCCAAACCAAAGGAGTCGATTACTTCACCGACGCCTCCCCCATAGCCATGGGCGGAACTCCCGCCATCGTCTTCGGTCCCGGCGACATCGCCCAAGCCCATTCCGCCGACGAATGGATTGACCTTAACCAACTCGATCAAGCCACCGCAATCGTCCTCCGCTTCCTACAAGAGCAGCCTTAGACTATCATAGATGGGATTGGACGCAGTTGAAGGGTTTGTTAATACTACTTGCGCGGTAGAGCAAACATGTCGTAAACTGGATAGACATAATTTCCCAAAGTTTTTGCCTATGAATACTACAAAGATCAAAAAAAACAGTTCTGATCGGCGGTCAGGTTTTGCTCTACTGTTAGCACTGGCGTTAATGAGCTTGGTATTCTTGCTGGTTGTTACGCTCATCACGTTTGTAGGGGCCGAATTGCGCCTAACCGATCTGAGGAAGCAAAAGGTGTTGGCCGATCGCAACGCCCAAATGGGTCTTATGGTAGCGATGGGCGAACTACAGAAACACCTTGGGCAAGATACGAGGGTGACAGCCACAGCCGATTTGCTCGATGAAAGAATTGAAGGGCAAGACGAAACTTACTCGCACGACACCCCGTCTTCCTCAGGCATCGACCTGAATGAAAACGGAACAATCGATCCGGTGCCTTTCGGGCAGCGCCATTGGACGGGCGTATGGAAGCATCGAGCTGACACAAAGGTATCGCCGAGAAATTACGAAACAGGGAACGCAGGTCACAAGGAAACGATGTACGATTCGGAATTCGACGGGCATCCGGAGGCTGAAGTGGCATGGCTCGTAAGCGGGAACGAGGGCCACAAGAAACGACTCGGATTGTTCGACTCGGGAACCGGACCACTTCAAGATTATTTGGGCATTCCGGATGGCATTTCGCAAACAGATCGATCGAATACCGGCTTAGGTTACGGAAATGCAGCAAACGCATGGGAAGACTACAGGCAAGTAGTGGATAGTCGCTTGGAAGACTACGACCACCCGCTCAAAGAACTGCCCGACCCCGAATCCGACGCCTCCA
>CALBIN010000076.1 GCA_937893275.1 uncultured Opitutia bacterium
GACTGGAAGCATGAACTGTCTGAAATACTGGAGCTTCATTGCTATGATTGCCATGGGGACGGTGCCAAGAAGGGGGGGTTGGCGATGGACGAACTGTCAAACAAACTGGACGACCCTGCAGTATTCGCGAAATGGGAACAGATCTACGACCGCGCCTTGAATGGTGAAATGCCTCCGAAAAAGATCAAGGACCGACCGACTCGCGAGGAACTCAGCTTGATCGACAAGAACCTAGGCCAAACCTTGGCCACGCAACACGCACTGGAAAAAGGCACCGTGCTGAGACGCCTGAACCGCCGGGAATACCAAAACGCCATGAATGATCTATTCGGGACCGACCTAAAACTGGAGGAGATGCTGCCCGAGGACGGGCGCTCCCACGAGTTCGACGTTGTGGGAGAAGCCCTCGGTGTATCGATGTCTCACCTCCAACGTTACCTCGATGCGGCTGGTCTGGTGTTCGATGCGGCCATCGCCAAGACGACCGAGGCCCCGAAACCCAAACTCATCGATTGCACTTACCGAGAATCGGAAGTTAAACGCGAAGTCGGCAAAACACTCAAGCGTTTGGAAAACGGAGCCTTGGTTCGCTTCTCGGCCAGTGGCCTTTCGGGCGGCCATCTAAGGGAAGGAAACACACCGAAACCAGGCATGTATCGCGTGCGAGTGACGGGCTATGCACACCAGTCCGACAAACCCGTGGCGGTTTCGATCTCGGGTGTGTCCTACGCTGCGGGATCGGAAACGCCGCAGATTGGTTTCGCATCGTTTCCGGCGGGAAAACCGACCACTGTGGAAATGGATAGTTGGTTGGAGGGCAGATACATGCTACGCATCAACCCCTATGGTCTCTTTGATTCGGAACACTACCAGCGGGCCAAGGGAGGCAAGTCCATTGACGATTTCAAGGGTCCCGGCTTTGCCTTCCTCTCGGCCACCATGGAAGGTCCCTTGGTGAAGGAATTTCCCAGTCGCGGGCACAAGTTGATCTTCGGGAACCTTGATCGGCGCGAAATCGAACCTCGTAACCCCAACGACAAGAAAAAGTCTTCCTACAAGGCAAAGTTCGAGATCAGGTCGGAAAACGAATCCGGGGATGCCGCGAAAGTGATCAAGCGCCTGGCCGACTACGCCTTCCGCCGCCCCGTGACCGATGGCGAGATTGCCCCCTACCTCGCGCTTTTCAAAAAGGAGCGTAACGAAGAGGAAAGTTTCGAGGGCTCATTGAGGACTGTCTTCACCGCCTTGTTCTCTTCTCCGCATTTCCTCTACTTGCGCGAAAAACCGGGAGACCTCGACGATGTCGCCCTCGCCAACCGTTTGTCTCTTTTCCTCAGCCGAACCACGCCAGAGAGCGAACTGCTCAGCTTGGCCTACCAAGGCAAGCTGACCAAGGATCCCGGCGCCCTGCGAAAGGAATCCGAGCGCCTGCTCAAGCACGATCGGTTCGATCGCTTCCTGACCGATTTCACGGAGTCCTGGCTGGACCTGAGAGACATGGACTTCACGGAGCCCGACAAGAAACTTTTTCCCGAGTTCGACCGTCCCCTGCAATTGTTCATGGTCGAGGAAACCGAGGCCTTTCTACGGGAACTGATTGATTCGAACCTTCCAGCAAACAACTTGGTCAAGTCCGATTTCGCGATGCTCAACGAGCGCCTCGCCGAGCACTACGAGGTACCCGGCGTGACGGGCATTGAGATCCGCAAGGTGAAACTACCCGCCGGCTCTCCTAGGGGCGGATTCCTGTCCCAAGGGAGCGTGCTCAAGGTGACCGCCAACGGCACCAACACCTCCCCTGTGATGCGTGGCGTATGGGTGATGGAACGCATCCTCGGGAAGACTCCCACTCCGCCGCCACCAAACATACCTGGGGTGGAGCCCGACGTTCGCGGAGCCGAGTCCCTGCGCGACCTTTTGGCCAAGCATCGCTCCATGGAGAGCTGCCGGGGGTGTCATGCCAAATTCGATCCTCTGGGCTTTGCCTTGGAATCCTTCAACCCCATCGGCGGATACCGCGAGCATTACCGCTCCCTCGGTAATAACGAACATCCGAAGGTCAATCGCCTCGTCAAGGGTCGGGGGGTACAATATCGGCAAGGCCCGAAAGTGGATGCATCGGGAAATTTCGAGGATGGGGTAAAGTTCGCCGGATTCACCGAGTGCCAAAGCCATTTGGCTCGCCGACCCGAGGACTTGACCCGGGCCCTTGCCAAAAAACTGCTTACCTTTGCCACTGGTCGCGAACTGGGGTTTTCCGACCGGGCGGAGGTGGAGTGCATCGTCAAGGAATCCGCCCGCAATGGTTATCGAGTAAGAGACTTGATCCATCTCGTGGTCGCCTCCAGAATCTTTCAAAGCAAATAAGCAAACCCATCGAAGCATGACTTACCTAGCCACAAAGACCGCCTTGGACAGACGCAGCTTTCTCAAAGGAAGCGGGGTCGCAGTTGCGCTCCCCCTGCTTCATGCCATGACGCCCGCCTTCACCAGGGCCGCAACGGCCTCGTTCTCCCCCAAGCGCTTCGTTGCCATGAATGCCAGCTTGGGTTTCCACGCCCCCTACCTCTTCCCTGGGAAGGCCGGCCCAATCGAAGCCACGACACCCTACCTGAAGGAGCTCAAGGAACATTTGAAGGACCTTACCCTTTTCTCCGGCCTCTCCCATCCCAGTCAAAACGGAAACAACGGGCATGCCTCCGAGATGACTTGGCTCACTTCCGCCCAGCGACCAGGCCTGGCCGGGTTCAAGAACACCCTTTCCCTCGATCAATTGATGGCCAGGCAAATCGGGGCCGCCACCCGCTTCCCCTCCCTGACGCTCGGCACCAGAAGCCAGTCGCTCTCCTGGACGGCCAACGGGGTGTCTCTGCCCGCCACGTCCTCGCCATCCAAGCTCTACCAACAATTGTTCGTCCAAGGCACCGAGCAGGAAATCGAGGAACAGGTCAAGCAACTGGATAAGGGGAAGAGCGTGCTGGACGTGGTTCTGGGCGATGCCAAGGCCCTCGAAAGAAGCCTCGGTCATCGCGACCGTGAGAAACTCGATGAATACCTGGGCTCAGTCCGAGACCTTGAGGTCAGGCTTCAGCAAAACAAGCAATGGGCCCACAAACCCAAGCCCAAGGTGGATTACCCCGCCCCCAAAGACGTAACGGACAAGGTCGACATCCTGGCCAAGCAACGTCTCATGTACGACATGATCGCCCTCGCCCTGCAGACCGACTCCACCCGAGCCATAACCTTCTCTCTCGGAGCCATGAACGCCGTGCCGAGCAACATCCCGGGCGTGAAGACCGACTGGCACAATCTCTCCCACCACG
>CALBIN010000077.1 GCA_937893275.1 uncultured Opitutia bacterium
CTGATGATGTGACTTGGCTATAGATGATGATGGGAATTTTCCTTACTGGTGCCATACGGAGCGGAACCTCTTGGGTGTTTGCTTTGCTGGCGGAACGCATCTCCCCCTCCTACTTGGAGCAATTCGATTATTTCGAGTTGGAACCGAGGCGATGTTTGCTGGATGGTCACGATGACTTCCTCTTCAAGATCAACGAGGACATGAGGTGTCTTGCTGCCTTGCACGAGACATTTCCTGAATCGAAAACTTTAGTGATCCTTCGGCATCCGCTGGAATCGTTACGTTCGATTGCCCAACCGCATCCGGAATCGAAACCCTTTAGACCTTTCCGCGACCTAAAGGAGAAATGGGTAAGATCCGGTGATGATGGTTTGTTCCCTGCGGCCATTCGCCGACTGGAAAGTTATTTCCCCGAAGAGACTCTGGCTATATTGGATGAGGGGCGTGAGTGGTTGCTAGTCGTTCGATACGATGACCTTTTGAGCGACTTTGCCTTTACCGTGTCTCGCCTACTTGCCTTTTGTGGCAAGGGGAGTGAAGTCCCCAAAGGCTTTGCGCCCAAGAGTACTCCAAACCAAGGAGTGAGCTTGACCGATTTTACCGAGGAAAAGCAGGACTTGATTTCGTCATCTTCCTTGCCGGCCCTTTGTGACCGTCTTGGGTATTCATTAAGCAAATGAATGTGGACTTGCCCAATTCCTCTGAATTGTTCAACAACGGTTACATGTCGCTCTTTCCTCAGAAGAACGATCAGCAACTTGGCGAGTCTACTATTCTTGTTGTGGGTCAAGCTCGAGCGGGCACTACCATGGTTGGTTTGGTTCTTCGGGAGATGGGCATTCCCATGGGAGAACGAATCGGACCCGTACACGAAGACAATGAACTCGGCGATTTCGTTCCTCAGTTGCAGGCTGGGTTTCTGCCTGCGGATTTTCTTTGTGCAGTCGCTAGTCGAAACAAAGCTTATCCTATTTGGGCTTGGAAAAGACCTGATTTATACTCCTGCCTTGGAGTGCTTACACCAAAACTTCGCAATCCGCTCTTGGTTTGTATTCTACGGGATGCAGTGGCTCTGGCATCTCGCAACTGCATTTCCTTGCCTGATTTATCGGAAATTCAATCCAAGGCCATAGGGTCGCTTAACCAAGCAATGCATGAGCAGAAGGCAGTTTGTGATGCCATCTGTTCCGCTCAGTTACCCACACTTCTTCTTTCCTACGAGAAAGCCATTTCTCGTCCCGTTGAATTTTTAGAAGCCATTTCTCGATTTGTCGGGCAGAAGGTAACAAAAGAAAATATTGGTAGATTGACAAGCCTAGTGAAACCCAATCATCGGGGTTATGCACTTCGTGCAAGGTCGTTGGAGTATGAGGAATCCTTCGATCTTCGAGGAGTGATAGAATCCGTAAAGAATGGTTGTATGATAGGGCGGGTTGCGAGTGCTCATTCCAATGAGCCCATAGTGGTCGAGGCTTGGGTAGATGGATTACGAGTGAAGGAACGAGAGTTTGATCTGGCGGGACATGGGCTAGAAGATTGGACGTCTATCTCTTTCGAGATTGGGAATAAACTGGTAAAGCGTTCACATTCGTTGCAGTTGACTTTCGGACAAGATGGCCGCGATTTCGACAACAGTCCTTTCACTTGGCATAAATGAATTCCTGAGTTTTTAGATCAATTCCTTGCTGTTCTTCGTAAGTGTTTTTCTATTATTTCAGCGATGTGCGGTTTTTTTTCTTTGATGTAAGCGAGAAGAAATTGAAGGTCAGGTATTTTTGACGGGTTGTCTCGAATTAGTTCGATTTTTATGAACGGATATTCGCGATTTGTGAGTAGAACATCGCAGAAATAATGGGAAGGATTTACATCTTGGCCTTCCTCGATAAAACTTGCCGCACAAGAATTTTTCAATAGCGCTTCTTCTTTTAAAGATTGGTAGGCATAAAATGCTTCTGGTCTGAAACTAAGATTTATGAAATGTTGTGAAAATTCTATTTCGTTGTTTTCTATAATGAGGTCTTTATCTGGTTGAGGTATAAATGCCTTCCAGTAATTCAAAAAAGCCTGATGGCGACAAATGGACGGCTTGCAATATATAAAGTAACTTTGAAGATGATAACGGTGCTGGGGGGTGTCCGTAAGACCTAGGAAATCTGCTTGGGACTTTTCTGCGTGTTCGAAAAAGGGTGCAAGACTGGAGAGTGGTCCATAAACGCTGTCGTTAGTTAGAAGTAAGGATTGTATGGGTTTAAGTTCCATTGCATGACGGAGTCCTAGAGCAAAGTTGCCCCAGTCTCGGCCTTGTCCATCGGAGCAAAGAATAAATGCTGTCAGTGGCTCAATTTTTTGCCTTTCCTCTTTAGAGAGTTCGGAGCAACTGGAAACGAAGACGGTTACCCACCCAAGTCGATTTAGTTCGTAGAGGTAGTGTAAGACATACTCTTCGATATGGTTGTCGGGGTCGAAGTGGGAGAATACGTTTATCTTTTCCGGCTTGTATTCAAGGTTTCCTTTCCACGCCTCCTTTGGTTTGCGAAGATACCATGACAAGTGGGCGGTGTTTTTCCACGGCGCTGGACTGCGTGGAGGAAACGCGAGGCTAAAATAGGGTCGCTTATTGGAGTAGTTGGTGCTGTAAAAAGGATCTTCTTGTAGACGGTCTCCCCATTTTTGGAGAATAAGGTTCATTTCTTCTCTGAAGATTTCCTTTCTCGATTCAGAGTGGGGTAAATCGATGGAGACTGATTCATGGTGGTAGATTTCAGCGAAAGGAGTCCAGATGATTTGGTAACCGGATTCTGTGAGCCGGAGGCAGAAATCTACGTCGTTGTATGCTTGCGCCAGAGTCGTCTCAAACCCTCCGATCTGCTCGAATACGCTTTTCTTCAAAACCATACAACCGGCGGTGACGCATGATAGAGTTCTAGGGAAGCGGATACGACCAAACTCGCCCGTGTCTTCTCGTACTGCTCCTTTTTCCACATGATCGACCAAGCCGTTCATGCCTAGAGTGATTCCTGCATGCTGAATGGTTTTATCTGGGTAGAGCAGGCGTGTCCCTACGGCTCCCGTTTTCATTGTGGTCAGCCACCCGGCCATTTCTGAAAGCCAGTCTGGGGTAATGATTTCCATATCGTCGTTCAACAAGCAGAGTAGATTGCCTCTGGCATTTGCGACGCCTAGGTTGATTGCCGTTGAGTAGTTGAATTCCTGATTAGGGTAGCGTAAAATCAGGACCTGAGAATGTTTTTCCAGTTCCTCCAAGTAGTCGGCCTGCTCTTTAATTGCATAACGAATCTCATTGATAACTAATATGATCTCAAAAGAGGGGTGATTTGTTTTACCAAATATGCTTTCTATGCACGGCTTAAGGTACTCTAATTTGCAAGCCGAAGGCATGACTATGCTAATTAAAGTAGAAGGCTCTATTTCAGGTGGGAACATACAGCAAATGCCGTTTCTTTGGGATACGCGCCAATCCGGACTTGGCCGGTTTTTGCGCATAGTTTGATACTCAGTTGCATTGCTTGCATTTGCTTCGGATATGCTATGCTCAAGGGGGGGCATCCTGTTTAGAAAAATCCTTGGGAGATGAAGAATTGCGTTGCCGTTAAGTTTCTCCTTTGCCCTGAGAAGCAAGTCCCATATCGGGTCGCAATCCTGCTCTTCGCAAAAACCACCCAGCCTTCGGAAAAGCTCAGTTTTAATTGCGAAAGCTTTGCCAATGTAGTTGCGGTTAAGAAGAAGGACAGGATCCCAGTCGGTCTTGAAATTTGGGTTTGAGCGAAGACCACCTAGTTGAATCGTATCTTCGTCTCCATAAACAAGTTGCTTCTCTGGCGATTTTTCTAAGGCTAAAGCGATATCCAGCAAACAGTGAGATGGTAGTCTATCCTGAGGTTCGAGAAATATTAGGTAGTCTCCCTTGGCTTCGGTGGCAGCATGATTGTATTGTATGGAATTTGCAGAATTTTTACCATTAGGGAGACGGTGTTCTAGTTTCTCCCTATAATTTTCAGATCTGCATGAGGTTTGGGAAGGGGGTTCTGTTACAAGCATTTCCCATCTTTCGTACAATTGTAATCGTATCGAATTTACAGCACCGCTCAAAAGTTCAGAAAAACGACTCTTTCCATTTATTATTATGGTAAATCTTGAATAATTGCGGGATTCATCTAATAAGGATTTTATCCTTTCAGCATCATCGGATGTGGGCTTTTCATGCAATTTGATCCATTTCTGATATTGCTCATCGGGGATTCGTGAACGGTCTGGACCTGGCAAACCATGTCTTACATATGATAGGCGCGAGCCAAGGCGAACTCGATTGCCCTCTTCTGTAATTGCGTAGACCTTTACTAATTTTAAGCCTTCCCCAACCTTGATGGAGAAGTGAAATTCATTTCCGTTTCTTTGGCGACAAGGAATCCTTCGTCGTCCTAGTAGGGCTACGATTGTTCGTGCCGGCTTGCCACTTTTGTCTCGGAATATGCCTTTAATACGAATTCTTCCGTCTACGGATCCCTGGAACCATCTCGAAGGAAGCAAGCACGGACTCTTTGAATTGTTGAATTTGGGTAATTGTGCTCCTTTAACAATTCTAGTGCCGATGGTCACATACTTGTTGCCCT
>CALBIN010000078.1 GCA_937893275.1 uncultured Opitutia bacterium
GACGTCGACGAGGCGGAGCGGGCCCGCATCGCCTTGGGTGAGCTTATGCGCAAGGTGGTGGAACTTGGCGGCGCTATAAGCGGCGAGCACGGGGTGGGGTTGGCCAAGACCGAATTCGTACGCCTCATGTTCAACGACGCCGAGTGGAAAACCATGCAGGCGATCAAGAAAACGTTCGACCCGAACGGCATCCTAAACCCCGGGAAAATTTTCGAGACCTTCCGACCTTGGGAGCACGTTCCCGTAAACGTAACCTTGCCATGGGAGAATGAACTGGAAGAATGTCGACCTGCATCATGATGAAAACAATATCCTTACTTTTCCTTTTTCTCGCCCTTACCGCGGTTGGTCAGGACGCGGGAGCCTTGCATTCATGGACCGACTTGAAGGGTCGCACCTTGCAGGCCAAGTTCATAAAGGCCGATGCCGCCAGCGTGACCATCGACTGGAACGGACAAGTGTTCACGCTGGCCCTGAATACTCTGAAACCGGAATCGCAAGCCCTTGCCGCAAATCTGGGAGGAGTTTCCAAACCTTCCGGTCCCGCCGTCACCGGCATTCATCCGTGGACCGACCTCAAGGGCCGCACCCTGCAGGCTCGCTTCCTCAAGGCCGACGCCGCCAGCGTTACGATCAATTGGAACGGCCAAGTGTTCACGCTGCCTCTTAATACGCTTCAACCGCAGTCCCAAAAACTTGCGGCCAAGCTGCGAGCCGCCGCTCGGCCGAAACCGCCGACTGGTTCCACGTCTCCCGGCGGCTCTACCACGGCCAAGCCTGAGGCAACCGACCCCGATGGCGAGCTCGACCTTTCCGCCGAACAGGTGTGGACGAGTTCGGACGGCAAACCGCTGAAAGGTCGCTTCGTCGAGGTGAACGACGCCAATCTCACCCTTTCCACCTTAGGCGGTCGTCGCGAGGTGACGATTCCCTTAAGCCAGTTCTCCGAGACGTCGCAGTACTTGGCCAAGAAGCTGAAGGCGTTGGCTGCCGCCGAGGCCAAGAAGCTGGCGGCCCTCGCCAAGGCCCGTTCCAAGATGAAACTCCCGAAGGTGACCGAGGCCGATCTCGATAGTGAGCATGATTGGAACAGCTCGGAGAATCGAGCAATCAAGGCCATTTTCGTGGATGCGAACGACGAGTACGTTACCATATTCCTGAGTAACAATCCGACCCGTACCTTCGAGTTGCCATGGACCAAGTTCAATCCCACTTCCCAAGCCTTGGCCGAGGCCCTGCGCAGGAAGAAAGAGGAGATTATGCCTAAGAACCCGAAGATTATTCCCGCCAAGGGTGGTCGAATGGCTGCTTATGGGAGTGGGCGTTTTCGTGGTTACAACTCCGTTTTTCAGAGCGTGCTTTACGACGTCGCCTTGCACCAAAACGGAAACGTCGTTCACCTTTGGTTGAAGTCACCGGGAAGTTCCCGCAACGCTACGGACGGCAAGCGGGCGAACGAGAAGCCGATAGCCATTCATTTCAGTTCTCATTATTATGATCGTACTGACCCCAAGAGAACTCGCCATCGTTATCGCAAGATCGTTGCTTACGACGTGTCCCCCGAGCCTTCCGTGGATCGGGAAATTACGACGCTTAGCGGTACTTTCGACAACAATGGCACCTTTGAGTATGAGATGGAGATAAACCATAGGGGACTAGGTTTCTGGGGTAAACTAAAAGACCCCGAAGGGGAGGAATGGCCGACTCGATTGAGCATTGGAGTGCGTACACCAAACGTCGCTCCGGAGGCCATCAACATGAGCATGGAGCAGATCATGCCCATAATCGGGGACGGCGCCTTGTACATCGACCCGATCGAGGAAAAGCGGGCCAAGCTTCCCTTTACCGAAAAGTGGGATGATCTATTTCGTGAATTCAAGGGCAGCGATTGGAACCCGATCAAGTCAGCGGAACTCATGGGGAAGCCCTTTGGGTCTCACAAAATAAAGGTGACCCCCACCAACACGAAGGGGATGTACTTGGCGTGGGGCAAAGGGTATTCGGGAGTTTTCCCTTTCCAGAGCGTTCACATAGGTTACAGGTCCGAGGACGATAAATACCGGGACGTCATTCCTAAGAACAGGCGTCTCAACGTATTCGTGACACGCGGCAAGTGAGAGGCTTCTTTCGGGCGATCTCCTTTCTTGCATGCCTCGCCTTTGTAGGTGAGGGCATTGCCGCGGACAAAGTTCGCGTGGCCACCTACAACTTGCGCAACTATCTCATATGCGATCGTATCGTGGAGGGCAGGTGGCGTCCCGAATATCCCAAACCCGAGAAGGAAAAAGCGGCCCTTCGAAAAATCATAACCAAGGCCAATGCCGACATTCTGGCCATTCAGGAAATAGGGGACGAATCCTTTCTTCGCGAGCTCTGGTTGGACTTGAATACCACGGGTGGTCCCAAGTACCCGCATGTCGTCTGGATGCATGGGGCCGATCCCGAGGAGGAGCGGCACTTGGCTGTCTTTTCCCGTTTGCCGTTCGTTTCTGTTACGAGACATACGGAACTGGAGTTCAACTATTTCGACGGCAAGGAGGGACCCGATCGGGGAGTTCTTGAAGTGGAATTCAAAACCAACGGGATTTCTTGGCGCTTGTTCAATTTGCATCTCAAGAGCAAGTGGACCGAGCGAAAGGACGATCCCGAAGGCGCCGTCAGGCGAGAAAAGGAGGCTCGTACGATTAGGGATTACATCCGTAAAACCTACCTTCCCGAGAGCAAGCCGAACTACCTAGTGGTGGGGGATTTCAACGACCACCAAAGCGAAGCCGCCGTTCGCCGTTTCCTAACTGTCAACAAAACCCAGCTCACCTCTGCGATGCCTTGCGCTGATTCGCGAGGTCACCGCTGGACCCATCACTACGCCCGGCAGGACAGTTATTCTCGGATCGATTTCATCTTGGCGACGCCCGCGATGTCGGAGCGTTTCGTATCGAATACCGGTATCGTGCAAGATGGCCCAAATGCTCCCACGGCCTCCGATCATCGCCTAGTCCAAGCCGAATTTTCTTTCTGAAGTCCGACTCGAGTTTTGCTAGTAGTAGTGGAAGTCGGTAGATGTTACCCCTTTCCGGCAAGGTCCGATGCTTTCATGAACGACTCGCTTTTCTGCGTGGCTTTCCTTACGGATCAACGGGTAGCGCCAAGAGTCGTCCACCAAGATTAAGCCGCCGGGTTTCTTGATCCATTTTTCTGCAATACGAAAGCAGGATTCCCTTGCCGACCATTTTGAATCGGGGCCGAAGGAGTCTTCGCCGTCCACGATAATGACGTCATGGATAGATTCAAGCGCTTGGGCATAGGGACAAGATTCGAAGGCTTCTCGATGATCCATGTTCAATTCGCGAAAGAGTAGGGTGGCGTTGGTGAGACTGCGTTTGCTTAGTGCCCCACTAACTCTGTCTAGCCATTCCGGGTGTTGCTCTACTGTCGTGACTTTTTGGCTACGCTTTGCGAGGAAGAGAGTGGAACCACCTGATCCCCATTCGAAGACATTTTGATCCGTCCTTAGGTGTTTTTCCAAAGTGCGAATGGCTTTTAGGGACCACCAAGGAAGTTCTAGCTCCAATGGACTCAGGCTAGTTAGCGAATGGCGAAGGTAAGGTAGGAGATGAGATGGATTCCTAGACAATTGGCCTAATAGTTTCAGGGTCCGCTCTGAATTGGTAAGGTACATGGATTACGCAATTTACCGGAACCAGAAGAAGTCCGATAAGGAATGGTTGTTTGTGGCGGAGCACGGCATTTTGCCAAAAGCGATACTGGTCCAAGCAAAATGGCTTTTGAGCATTTACTCGAGCGGTATTCCGATCTGCTTGGAAATGTCGCGAAGCTCCTCGACTACGGGCATGACTAGCGGAATTCCCTCTTTGGAGCGAATCGCCTCGGCTTCGCGCTCGGGATCTCCGGGGATGAGGGGGCCGTTCGTGCCTGGCGCCGGTTTCGTGGCGAGAAGTTCGCGGCGATAGGCGTCGATTTGTGTCTTGAACTCGTCTGGGTCGATGAAGGCGTCGCTGTCGACCGATACCCATGGCACACCCCATTCG
>CALBIN010000079.1 GCA_937893275.1 uncultured Opitutia bacterium
CCCGGGGCGAATACATCAAGTTGCAATGCGATCTGATGATAGCGGCTTTGCAAATGGGCATTACCAATGTGACCACAATGATGATCGGGCCTGAAAGATGGAATGCCCCCATGCTTTACGAAAGCGTTTTTGACAAGCCGGTCGTTCATCATTCCATGTCTCACAGTCAAAGGGGCGACGGGTACGCCAAACTTCAGAAGCTCGATCTCTTCCACATGGAAAAATATGATTACGTTCTGACCCGAATGAAGAATTTGAAGGAGGCCGACGGATCTTCCATGCTCGACAATTCAGTCGTCGCTTGTGGGGTGGGGTTGGGAGATGGGGCCACTCACCAATATTTTGATTTGCCACTGATTTTGGCCGGTAAAGCCAATGCAGGCATGAAGAACGGGAGGCACCTGCAATGTCCCAATGGCACCCCGATCAGTAACGCATGGTTGAGCATCGCCCGTCATTTGGGCTTGGGAATTAACCGTTTCTCGAACAGCACCGGGGCGATCTCCGAACTGTTCACCTAAACTGGAGCAAGCCCCATTGACATGAGCCCATTTAGAAAAACAACCATGTTTACTGTAAACTCCCTCATGCGAGGTCTCGCTCTTGCCTGTCTGTTACTAGTCAGTGCTTCGCTCGCTTTGGCCGACGAATTCAATTCTTTTCTCAAGCCTCTCTTTGACCAAAACTGCGTCAAGTGCCATGGGGGAGAAAAGACCAAGGGTAAAGTCAACCTCAAGGAAATAGGCAAGACTGCCGATTTTCTTGCCAAGCCCGCTTTGATCAAGGAATTGATCGAGGTCATCGACTTTGCAGACATGCCTCCGGAGGACGAGGACCCACTTTCGGCCGAGCAACGGGACAGGACTGTCCTTTTGCTCAAAGATTTCATGCGGCAAGCGGTCGCGGGAGCAAAACAGGAAAATCCAAGGCTCAGCCGACTCAACCGTTTTCAATACAATAATTCTCTCAGAGATTTGTTCAGGATCCGGACCGACGTTTTCGAGCTCTCCGAAAAGATGATGATCCGTCATAACAATTACTTGTTGTCTTCGGATCAGAAAATTCCCGACCTAGTCCGTGCCTCCGCCAAGAACCGGGCCAAAGGATTCCGTGATGTCAGGGCTTTCCCCAAGGATTTGCGGGCCGCTCATGGGTTCGACAACCAATCCGACCAACTGACCCTTTCCCCTCTTCTTCTCGATACCTTTCTCAAGCTGAGTGTCTCCATTTTGCAAAGTCCCGATTTCAATGAGAAAACTGTAGGTATCTGGAATGAATTCTTTGCCGAGCCCGAGAATTCCGGGGACTTGGAAAAGGAAATCCGCGACCGACTCCATCCTTTCCTCCGCATGGCTTTCCGTTCCCCTGTGGAGAAAGAGACCGCAGACAGATACGTCCGTTATGCCCATGCTCAGGTGAAGTCCGAGGAATCGTTTACAACGGGCATGAAAAAAGTCACTTCCGCAATCCTGTCTTCGCCTTTGTTTCTTTTTCGCCATGAGACCGTGGTAAAGAACGATCCGTATGCCTTGGCTTCGAGCCTGTCCTATTCCCTATGGGGTAGTTGTCCGGACCCCGAACTCTTGAAGGCTGCTAAGGATGGAAGATTGTCTGACCCAAAGGATTTAGCCCTTGTAGTAGACGGTATGCTTAAGGATCCCAAGATCGAGAGGTTCCTTGACAGTTTTCCGTCTCAGTGGATGCAACTCGAGAATGCATTGGCCGCCACGCCTGACCCCAAGCTCAACCGGTATTTCTCAATCGATAAGGAGTATCCTGCCAGTTTATCCATGGTTCTCGAACCTTTGTTGTTATTCGATGCCGTTTTTCTCGAAGACCGTCCCATTGCCGAGCTGATCAAGCCATCCTTTGCCTACCGGAACGAATTTCTCGAGACTTGGTACGGTGGAGAACTTAAACCGGGGGATGAAGACTTGAAAAAAGCCATCGCGGCCAACGAGAACAAGCAAAAGAAAATCATCGAGCTTGGGCAGGAGGTGGAAAGCAGAGAAAAGGAACTGGCTGCTCTGGTTGATCCGATCCGTAAAAAGATTTTGGCCGACCGGGCCGTGGATCAGGATATTCTCGAACCCGTTGACCTTCGGCCAGTCGCCGCGTGGGAGTTTGATGGAGACTTGAAGAGTTCGGTCGGTTCCTTCCCCCTCAAAAAGCATGGCAAGGTGGAGTTCAGGGAGGGCATGGCCATGATCGGTCCCAATTCTTACCTCCAAAGTCAGAATTTACCCTTCGATCTACGATCCAAGAGCCTTGAGGTTTGGTTCCTCATTAAAAATCTCGATCAAAAAGGGGGGGGGGTGATGGGTATTCAGGGACCAGGCGATTTCTTCGATACCATTGTGTTGGGCGAAAGAATGGCCAGGCATTGGATTTCTGGCAGTAATGGATTCAGCAGGACCGATGACTTTGCCGGTTCCAAGCCGGAGGATTCGGTCAACCGAATGATCCACCTCATCATGACCTACCAACCCAACGGCATGATTAGTCTTTACCGTAATGGTGAACTTTACGGCAAACCTTACAAGAAACCGCTCGCCACCTTTCCGAAGGGCAAGTCCTCGGTCATCTTCGGCCTTCGCCACACGCCCAAGGGGGCTGGTAAGCATCTTGCCGTTACCGTCGACAAGGCCAGACTCTACGATCGGGCGCTGAACGTGAAAGAGATTGAGGAAGCGGCCCGTGGCAGCCAACTCTTCGTTTCCAACAAGGATCTTCTCGCCACCCTTTCACCGGAACAAAGAAAGGCCAAGGCTCAGTTGGAAAAGAAGCTCAAGGATTCGATGAATGCTTTGAGGAAAGCTCCTAAGTCCATTGATCCGAACAAGCTCAAGGGGGAGGCTCAAAAACAATTCGACAATGATATGAGAAGAAGATTGCGTTCTGAGAGTTTCAAAAGGGTGGCCTTGACCGACCCGAGGTATGGAGGAATCATCACCAATGCGGCCATGTTGAGCATGACCTCCGGTCCCAAGCGTTCTCATCCCATTGCCCGAGGCGCGTGGATTATCGAAGTCATCCTGAATGATCCTCCGCCTCCTCCTCCCAACGACGTTCCACCACTCAAGGACGATGGAAATTCGAAGAACATGACTATCCGCGAACAATTCGCCAAGCATCGTGAGCATGCCGACTGCGCCGGTTGTCACTCCAAGCTTGATCCGCTCGGGTTCGCGATGGAAAACTTTGACCTGACCGGTCGCTGGCGGGAAAAGTACCGCAATGGCCGTGAGGTTGATTCAAGCGGTAAGCTTATGAGAAAGCATACTTATGGCGGGGCGGTCGACTTCAAGGATTCGCTCCTCAAGGAGAAAGACCGTTATGCCAGGGCTTTCGTTGGTCATCTTCTTCGGTTTTTTACCTCCAGGGAACTTGCTCCCGGAGATACCTTGGAAATCGAACGGATTACGGAGAAGGCAAAAGTGGATGACTATCGAATGAAGTCACTTATCCGCGAAGTAATTCTCAGCGACGCTTTTGCCAAAGCCAAATGAAGATTCCGTTTCTTCCTTTGTTCACACCTCTAATTACCGGCTTATGAAGAATCTACTATTCCTTGTCATTCTGACAATCCTGTCTCTCCTTCCAGCCCTTGCCTCCAACGTACCGAATATTGTCCTGATCTTGGCGGACGACATGGGCCCCGGGGAACCCAGTCACGCGGGTGGCATCATACCAACGCCCACCCTGGACCGCATGGTCAAGGAGGGTATGCGTTTCACCGATGCCCATACCACCTCGGCTGTTTGCACCCCGACCCGTTACGGCATATTGACCGGACGCTATAATTGGCGCAGCAGGCTTAAGAGGAGTGTATTGTTCAAGCCCACTGACAAGGCATTGATGGATCCCGAGCGTCTCAATCTCCCGAACTTCCTCCAAAAGGCGGGCTATTATACAGCCTGCATCGGTAAATGGCACCTAGGGGCCGACTTTGCGAAGGCGCCCCAACAACCGAACTCGGACAAGAGTAAGCGCGACGCCTCCTGGCAGGTCGATTACGAGAAGCCTTTCAAGAATGGTCCGGTGGAC
>CALBIN010000080.1 GCA_937893275.1 uncultured Opitutia bacterium
CGATTCAGTTCATGGTTCCGGCGATCCTTCCGCCCTCCTACAACGTATAGAGAACCTGCAGACCTACCTTGTCCAAGTTCAGGAATCGCAGACTTACGTTGCGGAGCAAATGACGCACGTAGCTCATCATTATGCCGCCATTGCGGGCGGCGCCAGCGAATGAGCCAGAGGCAGACCAACAGGGTTAGATAAGGTTTAGGGGGGGAATCTTGAAGAAGAAAAAAAACAACGACCTGCAGGTCTCGCTTTTCCCTTTTCTCAGTATCCTTGCATGCGTTTTGGGAATCCTCACCTTGATGATTACGGCTATCGTGATAGCTCAAATCGATCCGGAAGCGGTAAACGAAAAAATCGAGACTGCGTTGCAGGATGATGAGGAATTTCAGAAGAAAATGGATGAACAACAGGCGATCATCCAAAAGATCAGAAATGAGATTAAGTCCATTCGAGCAAACCCAACGAAAAAAAATGATCCGGCGAAAAAGGGGAAGCTTGTTGCTGAAATAGCTGCGTTTGAAAAAAAGAAATCTGCCGTTTTGCAGAAAAACAAAAAATCAACGGCATTGAAGGCCGAGAGTCAGAAGGTGTCGGCGGAAATCGCAAAATTGACCGAGAGCTTGGATAAAGCCGAGGAGGAGTGGGATCTGATGAAGGATCCCAGTAAATTCACGACTATGGTAGTTAAACAGAGTGGATCAGGGGTGGGGGGGGATTTGGAACCTACCTTTATTGAGTGCCGAACCGAGGGCATTCGTATTTATAAGGGGAAGGATATTAGTTTTGATGTTAAAACAGCTGAAATTTCTAAAAGCCCGAAACTTCAGACTTTAATTCAGACTGTTGCTAAGCAAGCTCCTTACCGTACTTGGATAAGCGCTCAAGGTAGTGAAATGGATGCACGCTTCGTAACGCGAGATGGCAGCACGATTACACTCAAAGACAAAAAGGGTAAGATTCTCCAGTTCCAAGCGTTGCAATTGTCACCAGCATCTCGACAGATCGTTCGCAAATACGAGGAGGCTCGCAAGGCCAAGAGACCTGATCCGGAAGCTCGCTTCGTGATCTTTTTGGTGCGGAGCAAAGGTATCGCTGCATGGTCTAAAGCTACTCAAGTTTGCACAAAGTTCGATTGCCGATTTGGGCATCTCCCTCTTGATGGTGAGGGTGAAATCGATCTTTCGCTCTTTTCGGGATCGTGAAAAAAAGAAAGAAAGACCAAGGTGGCAGCCTCGATTCCTTGCTGGATACGATGACAACGGTCGTTGGTATTCTCATTATTTTGCTCATCGTTGTGCAACTCGGAGCTGATTCAGCGGTCAAGCGTATCGTAGACGAGAAAAAGGAGAAAAATTCGGAGGAGTTAATGGAGATGGCGATGCGGCAATTCGAAGACCAGCGAAATGGGTTGCTTGAAGAGATGAAAAAATTGGAATTGAGCATAGCGGTAAAGAACAAGCAGGATCAAAAACTTGTCGGCGAGATCGCGAAGCTGGAAAAAAAGTTATTCGATCTCAAGTCATCAATACCCAAAAGTTTGGCGGATCCAACAGCCTTGCAAACTGAGAAGAAAAAGGTCGATGATGAGAAGAAAAAAATCGAAGTGAAATTAAAGAAAATAAAAGGTTTGTTGGCCAAGGCTCCAAAGCCCTCGTCCAAAAGTCTGAGCAAGGATGTCCACTTGCCTGACCCTAAGCCTGCTCCGCCAAAGGCTACCCCCTTTCGGTTTCTATGCAGGGAGGGGAAAATCTATCCTCTGGACGATTCGAATTTGCGTAAAAGCGCCGATAAAGCGATCGCCCAGTCCGGAATAAAGCCGAATAAAGATAGAGAGTACGATGGTAAGAAATTAGCTGCCCATTTCGGTCAAAAGAAACCTGGCAACGCGTTCTTTAGCCTCAAGGCGATTCCTGGGGGAGACAAACTTATACGATTTACCATGGAACGCCGTCCCAACATGGGCGAAGGCGAATTGGCTTTGGGTAAATCAGGTTCTGCATACATGAAAACTTTGGCCTCTCTCAAACCTGCCGACCGTTATCTCTTGTTCGAGGTCTTTCCCGATAGTTTTTCGACTTACTTGGCTGCTCGGGAAATTTCATCCAAACGAAAATTTCCTGCCGGCTGGAAACCCGCGCACCGATCAAATGATTGGTGGAGTTACTATTGGGGACACCATGACTTAGGTCGTTCGAAAGTTCCGTCCCCACCCAAGCCCAAACCCGGAGCAACCCCCAAGCCCAAACCCAAGAAACCTCCGAACGTGCTTGATTAAACTTTGACGAATCGATCCGCCAATGAGTGCGCGCCGGATTCTCTAGCGTAGGTTTCGGGGTGGTTGGCAACAAGGTTCTCCAAGATTTTGTAAACCCATGCCTCTCGGTCGGAACAACCGATGGCCAATGCAATTTCCTTTGCTGTCACAGGGGACTGCTCGCCCTTTTGTAGGTAATCGTAAACGGATTTCCTTACTTCCAGTACGGATGCGGCCGCTTTTTTCCCTGCCTCCACTCCCGGTTGATGGTATGCGTTGATGCCGATTAGCGAGGCGTAGAGTCCGACTGCTCGCTCGAAGAGGGCAATGAGACCGCCAACTGATGCGGGTGTGATTTCTTGGATTGTAAGGGTGATCGATTTTCGCCCCTTTTCGTAAAGGGCATCTCGTGTACCCAAGAAGAACCCGTGAAGGTATTCGCCTGATGTCATGCCGTCGTCATCCACCGGAGGACTTGTAGTCTCACGATGCTTTAGAACCTCTATGAAAGTGGCGAAGAAGTTAGGTACACCCTCTCGTAATTGTTGAACATAGGCGTGCTGGTCGGTCGATCCCTTGTTCCCATAGACTGCAATACCTTGGAGAACAGTATTGCCTTCAAGGTCTTTTTCCTTGCCGAGAGACTCCATCACGAGCTGCTGGAGGTATTTGGCGAACAACTCGAGGCGATCTTTGTATGGAAGAATCACCATGTCGCGCGAACCTTTGCCATCGGTGAGGTAATGCCATGCAATGGCTAGCATGGCCGCAGGGTTGCTCCGGAAATCACTCACTCGAGTGAGTTTGTCCATCTCTTTGGCTCCTTCAAGAAATGCGTCGACGTCGATCCCCTGAAGAGCCGCAGGCAGGAGTCCCACCGGAGCTGTTTCGCTAGTCCTTCCACCCACCCAATCCCACATAGGGAGGAAATCTAGCCAGCCTTTTGAGGTGGCGTGTTGGTGAAGTTTACTGCCTTCTCCGGTGATTGCGATGGCTTGTTTTGCGAAGTCTAAGCCATTTTTGGCAAATGCGTTCTCTGCCTCTAGCATGCCGTTGCGAGTTTCGGGGGTGCCGCCGGACTTCGAAATTACGATGGCCAGAGTAGTGGCGAGTCGTTCGCCAATTTCGGCGAGGGTCAAATCCATGCCATCGGGATCGGTGTTGTCGAAGAAATGTACCGCCAACTTATTTGTCTTTGGGTGTCCCAGTGCTCTTCCTACGAACTGCGGCCCTAATGCGGAACCTCCAATACCTATGATTAGAAGGTCGGTGAATGCACCGGCAGGTGCTCTCAAGTCGCTTTCATGGACTCGGTTGGCAAGGCTTTTAGTCTTAGCGAGTGTATTTTGTATGACGTTTCTTATCTCTTCGCTGGGAGCTATCTCAGGGGCTCGAAGCCAATAGTGACCAACCATGCGATTTTCATCTGGATTGGCTAGAGCTCCCCCCTCAAGTTCCCGCATAGCAACAAGGGCGTCGTTGGCACTTGCTGCCATCGATTCGAGATAACCTTCAGGAAAGTCGACGAAGGAAAAATCAGCCCAAAAATTGGCATTCTTGAATCCGAGATATAATTCTTTGTTCATGGTGTGCTTAAAACCCGTCTGTTATAGCGCCTAGAGAGGCAGAGCTTACGAGCTTTGCATACTTGGCTAGTACACCTCGTGTTTCTTTGGCTTCGGGAAGAGTCCAAGCTTCGAGCCTAGCTTCAAGCTCATCTTCGGATATATCTAGGTTAAGTTCGTTTTTCTCTGCGTCGATGGTGATCGGGTCGTTGTTCCTAATTACTCCAATAGGACCTCCCACCGCAGCTTCCGGGGTGACATGGCCAACTACGAAGCCATGGCTTCCTCCTGAAAACCTTCCGTCGGTAATAAGCGCGACTTTATCGCCCAGACCTTTGCCCATAATGGCTCCGGTCGGAGAGAGCATTTCGCGCATACCCGGACCACCTTCCGGACCTTCATTGCGGATGACCAGAACATGCCCGGCCTCTACCTCGCCATCTAGAATTCCTTTTAGGCAGGCTTCCTCTGATTCGAAGACGATCGCCTTGCCTGAGAACCTGAGTCCTTCCTTTCCCGTAATCTTTGCCACGGCGCCGTCCCTTGCAAGATTGCCATACAAGATACGAAGATGGCTGTCGGGCTTGATGGGATTGTCGAATGGACGCACGAGATCCTGCCCGTCAGGGTAGGGAGCATAGGGTTCCGCGTCAGAGATGTTGTCACGGACAGTTTTGCCTGTGACGGTGAGACAGTCACCGTGAAGAAGGCCCTCATCGAGGAGTGCCTTGAGCAAAGGGCGCAGCCCACCGATCCGAACAAAGTGAGACATGTTGTACTTGCCGCTTGGCTTGAGGTCGCAAAGTACGGGCACTCTTTTGCCGATTTCAGTGAAATCGTCTAGTTCGAGCGGGATGTTTGCCGAATGAGCCATGGCCAGTAGATGGAGAACCGCGTTCGTAGAACCACCAAGACAGATGACCACGGTGATGGCGTTCTCGAATGCTTCGCGGGTCATGATGTCACGCGGGCATATGTTTTTATCTATTAGATTAACGACAGCGGCGCCTGCTTTTTCTGCATCAATGCGTTTTTCCTCCGAGATAGCGAGCTGGGCCGAACTATCGGGTAGGCTCATCCCGAGAGCCTCGATTGCCGACGACATCGTATTTGCCGTGTACATACCCCCGCAGGAACCAGGGCCGGGAATCGCCTTAGTTTCTATTTCCTTCAATTCTTCTTCACTCAACTTGCCCCCCGAGTGGGCGCCGACGGCCTCGAATACGGATACGATATCTAAGTTCTGTTCCTTGTGAATGCCGGGAAGGATGGTGCCTCCGTAGACAAAAATCCCCGGTCGGTTAAGGCGGCTTAGGGCCATTATGCAGGCCGGCATGTTCTTGTCGCATCCTCCGATGGCGACAACTCCGTCCATGCCCTCGGCACCAACGACGGTTTCGATGGAATCCGCGATAACCTCTCTGGATACCAGCGAGTACCTCATTCCGGGAGTGCCCATGCTGATGCCGTCGGAAACCGTTATCGTGCCGAATGGGACTGCTTTGCCACCCGCTTCGTCTACGCCCACAACGGACCTTTTGCTCAATTCGTCTAGGTGAGCATTACAGGGGGTCACCATGCTCCATGCCGAGCACACGGCGACTTGAGGTTTTTCGAAATCAGCGTCTTCAAAGCCAACGGCTCGCAGCATGGACCGGTTGGGTGCTCGGTCGATACCGTCCACGATTATTGAGGAGTGTAGTCTGTT
>CALBIN010000081.1 GCA_937893275.1 uncultured Opitutia bacterium
GCGACCCTTTCGGGTAGAAAGGATTCGACAGCGGAGCTCTACAGGCTTCCCCTTAACGCGTGGGCCAAAAAGAAAACCGAAGTCACCCACTGGTGCGCCGGGCAAGGAGAGAACTTTGCTACCCCCCTCTTGCTGGACGGAGAAAGAACCGTCTAGGATGAACAAGTCCTCCGGTTCATCGCCGACTGCATTGCCGGAAAAATCGATTTCATAGACCGTTTTCCATTTCGCGAGTCCCGAATCTTCAGTTGCGACTTGTTTGAGAAAGGGATCCGCGACCACTGTCAGGTTTTCTTGCTCCAGCTCCAGCTCCTTCGCCACTTTAGGTCCGCGAGTACTCACGCACCCACCGAAAGCTATAATAATAAAGAACCAAACTGTCTTATGCATTCCACAATTCCTTTTCATTCTCATTCGTCTCTCAATGTCGAAAGGCGACTCGTCCGCAAGGACAGAGAGACCGCCAGCCAAGTCCAAAATAGCGATAGTGCGACCAACGCGACAAGCAACCAAGCAAAGCTAGTTCCCGGCTTTTGACCGGCCTCACCAAACAACATCGGCGCAATGCCGACCAAGGCTGCAATCGCACCGACCCCGAGTCCCCAAAGGGCAAGACTCCGATGTTCGGACATGGCGAGCTTCCTCAATGCGGACAGGGGATAGCCCAACGCCTCCATCAAGCCAAACTCCTTCGACCGTTCGAGCAGATTGCGAACCACAACAACCGCCAGCCCCACAGTGCCCAGCAAAAGGCCCAAGCCCCCCAAGGCCTGAAAGATGGCGATGTAAGTGTTTTCCACTTCCTGTAGCTCGTTCAATCGCTCCACGGCGGGACGCAACTCCATCCCATAGTTGGCCAACCTATCGGCGAGATGGTTGGAAACTTCATTCATTTTCCTTGAAGGCGAATCCACAAGAAAGGAGCGGTAGCCACCCTGCTTGGGAAACTTTTCTTCGAAATATTTTTCATCGATGTAAAGTGCGCCCTGAAGCATCGATCCTTTGGCTACCGCAGTCAAACGGACTTTGAAAACTTGTCCCTCGCCATCTTGATATTCGACGAGATCACCAACTCCCTTCTTCAAGGCCCACATCATCGTATTTTGATCTACTACGGCCGGTATGGATCCATCCTCGGAAACATCCTGCGCCAAGGTCGACCAATCGCCCTCGGCAAATGTAAACCGGTCGCTGAGCTCGGAAGGCTTTACCCCATAGAGGCGAGGCCTAATAGCCTTGTTCAGGTTAAGACAGCTAGCATCGTCCCCTTCGCGTACCCGCAGGGGCGTGACGTAAACATCTGATAAAAGAGTGGCGTTCAAGTCATAAAGCTCACGACCTTGAAGACCGTTCAGGTCATCGTAAACAGGCAAGGCCGATTCGCCCACTAAAGCGAAGCCGCCGGTACCTGAATCGCGAGTGGCCGAAATCGATGAAGAATCCTTTCGAAATGCACCTGTTCCGACCACGAGAAACGCACCGGCGGCCATCGCTCCTGCCGTGACCAAGCTACGACCGGAACGCCGAGCAGCGTTACGACGACTAAGGGTGGCGGCATCGGGCAGAGTTCCGGATTCACAAGCCGCCTTTGAGAGTTTAGCCCGAAAAAAGAGCAAGCCCGCAGCCAACAGACACCAGCCCACGCCGAAAAAAATCATGGACGCACCAGGACCGGAAAGATCGGTCAAAAAAGCCATGACGATGCCCGTGAATGTCAAAACAACAGCAATCCTCGTGGACACCTTGCCGGTCCCGATCTTAGCGGAATCTGAACGCGGAGCTGTGGCCGCAAGAGTTTCTCCCATGGCGAGCAATTCGCGAGGTTCGGCCCGCAGTTGGCGACGAGTAGCCCAGCCCATGGCGAGCAGAGCGATGAAGACGGCACCGCATAGTCCCCCGACTAAGGAAACCGGATTAATCGCGAAATCAAAGGTAGCCCCGGAAACCGCGCCACTCCATTCACCCGAAAGCAGATGCAAGGTGGTTTGCCCGTAAAGCATGGCGAGCCAAGCTCCAAGACCAGCCCCGACCACAGAGAGTAGCAACCCTTCCGCAAGGAACAGGCGGCGCACCTTTTCCCGAGGGATTCCCAACGCCAACAAGAGGCCAGCCTGTCGATTGCGTTGCTCCATTGTAAAGGCAAAGAGCATGCCCGTCAGGGCCATCGCCGCGACAATAACAAAAAAACTAAACCCGAGGAAAAGTAGGCCGAAAGGGATGGGAGACTCGGCTGCAGCGGAAGCATCCTGCCTTAGGGAACGAAAGAGCAACCCGGCCTCGGAAGCCGTAAGCTCCGACCGCAAGGTCTTGTTGATATCGTCCTGGGAAGCATCCTCTTTCGCCACTCGCAAACCAGTCAACGATCCCCAGCGATTTCCCCACATTGTCTGACCGGCAGCTAGAGAAACAAAAGCCTTTGGCGAACCCCTGTAATCGTCCCAGTAATCTTCGTCTTTCGGCCGGACCTTATGCTTGATCGGGATACCGGTATCCCATTCCCCGCAGGATTCAGCATCCGACAATCCAGGGAATAGAGGCGTCCAGTCGCTCTCCTGGTCCTCAGGTACTTTTGCAGGCAGCGGGGTTGTGGCTCGCAAACGAAAGGTTCGGGTCTTCTCAAGAAGCTTGCGGCGCTCACCTACCGCAAAATAGCTCAAGCTAATTGCATCTCCAGCCGAAGCATTGAGATCGTCCGCGGCCCATTGACCAAGAACTATCTCATCGTCCTTGAGATCGTCTGGTAAAAAATTCGCCTTGGATGGATTCACGGCGCTGACCATGGAGTAAGGAACAAGGGCAGAGGAGTTAGCCTCCGGGTTTCCTTTGCCAATGGCATTCACCAAGTAGGTAAGGACGCCAGTCGTTTGCGAAGCAGCCTTTTCTCCCGCTTGACGGAGAGACTCGCTCAAAAACACCTGTCGGGATCGGACGGACCAAGCAGGCGTATCCCGCAGCTCCTTAACCAAGATTCCGGCATCTGCCAACGACCATGCTTCGTTTAGCGCTCTCTCGGCCGACTCCAACTGCACGGCATCACCACCGGGACGACCAAGTAACAGAAAGTTGGCAAAGCTCGTATTGCCCGATTCTTCGTCAAAAGACCGAAACATTCGTTTCTGCAGCATTTCGATGGGAACGAAAAGGGTGAGAGGTTCACGCTGGTTTCCCTGCAGTCCAAAACGTCCGAACGCCTCTGCTCCAAGTACGCCACCTAGTTTTTTGTTCAGGGAGACGAACTTGTTGTCGCGTTCGCCCGAAAGCGGTGCGTCCCGTGAGAAAAGACCCGGTTCCTCCACGCGAAGAATCAGGCGATCCCCCTTCTTTGCGGCGAGATAATTTCCGAGGCGCGCGTTTACGAAAAATTCAGCCTTTGACAGATCAGGAGCGGCGGCCGGATTCGGTGCCAACTGCCAGAACCGTTCGTCCACGCCCAGCACCTGTATATTCCGAGCCATACGAGTGCCATCGGGCAGGGAAACGTTTCCTCGGGTAACAACCAGAGGCGCAACTACGGTTTTCTTGTCTCGACTTAGGTCAGCCGCCAAGGCCTCCCGAAAAAAACCGTCGGGCGACAACAAGGCAATATCCGCTTGGCCTATCCGTTCTCCCGCCAATCGCTTCAGCGTAGCCTTGACCGAGTCCCCCACCATAAGAGCTCCGACCAGAACCATGGAGCAAATTGCGGCTCCGGCAATCACCCCGAGGTGCTGCCGCCAATAGTGGCGCAAGTTGCGCAAGACTATGCCCGAGAGAGTCACCGCCTCAATCCCGAACAAGCTTGCCTGCGTCGAGCTGGTAGGAGACTCCCATACGAGAAGCGACCACAGAAGAATGGGTTACGGCCAGCAACGTAAGTCCCCGCGTCTCGTTTAGCGTAACCAAAAGTTCCGTAAGACGATCTGCATTCGCTTTGTCGAGAGATCCGGTTGGCTCATCCGCCAGAAGGAGCTTGGGTTCGTTCACCAGGGCACGGGCGACGGCGGCGCGTTGCTTTTCGCCGCCGGAGATTTCCGCAGGACGATGATGCAGACGATGCGAGAGACCCACTTCCTCGAGGAGCTCCTCCGCTCGCTTTCGCAAGGAGTCGCCAGTTAAGCTTCCATGCCCAGCAAGAGCCGGCACCATCACGTTTTCCAATACCGTGCATTGCGGCAACAAATGATGGGCCTGAAAAATAAATCCGACGGTTTGGTTCCGGAATGAAGCGGCGTCCCCGGGACTCAGTCCCGTCACCTCGCGTTCCCCCACAGTCACCTTGCCGCCGCTCGGTTTGTCCAAGGCTCCAACGACGTTCAACAAGGTGCTCTTGCCCGAACCGGAAGGACCCACGATAGCGGCTGACTCTCCCTCGGACAGCTGCAATTCGACCTCCGAGAACACCTCTACGCCATCTCCCCCATCGGGAGATGGATAAGTCTTCGAAACATTAGATAATTCTACGAATGCACTCATCAGGATAGTATTTTGATTCAGGTCATTTCCCGTCACGCCTTACCCAACGTTGGGCCTTCATTTCAAAACGAGGCAAAGAGCCAGGCTCGACGGATTCAACTGGTATTCGTAAGGAAAAGGCTTCGGTCAACGCTTTTTCGAGACTATTCGCCAACTCAGGGGTCGCCTCCGCTCTCAGGCCCACTTCGGTCATGGCAGCAGTTTCGTCGATCAGGACCTGATACTCCGC
>CALBIN010000082.1 GCA_937893275.1 uncultured Opitutia bacterium
CTGCCAACCGCCGGTCTGCACGTCGTCTTGGGGCGTAAGGCTCAATTTGCGCGGCACCTTGACGTGCCGGATGAGCGGATGCTTGGCGTTTACGATCTCCTCCTTGGCATTGGCGGACCGCGAGACGGTCCACTCCATGTTCGACTGACCCGAGCAAAGCCAGACCTCGCCGACAAGGACATCGGTCAACTTGATTTCGTTGGAACCCTTGACCACGAGGTCGGCTCCCTTTGCATTGGCTTTAGAGGCGGGCAGGTTGACTTGCCATTTGCCGTCCTTGCCTGCTTTGGCGGAAACCTTGGCATCGTGGAAGGTGACGGTAACTTCCTCGCCGGGATCGGCCCAACCCCAGACGGGAACGGGTTCTCCTTGCTGGAGAACCATGTGGCTACCGAGGATGGAGGGCAACTTGACTGCGGCCGAGGCAACGGAAGCGACTGCGAAAAAGGCCAAGCCGGCACGTAAAAGAAAAGAGTATGATTTTTTCATAAGCAGAGAGTTAGGTTTTATCTTTTGGATTATAGAGTGTGGGAAAGTTTTGCATGCTCGGCAAGAACGCATGCCTTATAATATGCAAATTAATCTTTTTGGTTTTCGGACTGGCCAAGGAGATCATCACATTATGACAGGATTAGTTTCAGATTGGGCATCCACTCGGCTTTCTTGAGCGGCATCTAGTCATGGGTACGCATGTACTCGTCGTTAATGACTTCTCAGGCATGTCGCCGGACCTTTGATAAGGTGTTCCAAGCCATTCGAATCAGTCCTCGATGATTCTGCCTTGATTGATTTGCTCCAGGGCCGAAGAGGATTTTTTAGGTTTATAAGGGTACCACTCAGGCGCACCGAACCAGTCATACATCACGGCTCGAAACTTTTCTATCTTTTCAGGAGGCTCTTTTTGCCATCCGAGGTCGCCCGTGGCACTAATCCAAGTGTCCAGCGCGGCCCGCATTTCCGCGAGGGCTTTGAGGTGATCCGCATGGTTTGAGTCGACAAGGTTTTTCAGTTCATTTGGGTCGGCTGCGGTATCGAAGAGGTATTCACGCCTGAATTCGGTGAAGAGAGGCATCAGGTGTGGGGCGAGTTTTCCTTTTTTGTAAAGATCCCGCATCACTTGCTGAACCGGAAAGCACTTCTCTTTGTAAAAGTTAACATAGGTGCCAAAGTTGAGCTCGGGTTGGTAATTGCGAATATAGTGGTAGCGCTTGCCACGAACTGATCTCAGGCGAAAGGGAACGTCGTCGACACGGTCTCTGGCGCTGAAAGCGTATCTTCTTTGCGGATCCCGATTTTTCCCAAGGAAAACGCGGCTTTGCATGCCCAAGGGGCGGGATATGCCGGCTAGGGACAGGGTGGTGGCTGTCAAATCAAGCAGGCTGATCACTTCTTCGTTTACCGCGCCGGGCTTGAAACCTTCCGGCATAGGAACGTTTTTAGGCCATTTGATGATCATGGGCACGTGTAGACCAGTGTCATAGACCCAGTGGATACTACGATGATCGACCCGGCCATTGTCGCCAAAAACAATGATGATCGTATCATCGAGAAGATTTTCTTTTTTGAGCTCCTTTAAAACGATGCCGACGCGTCGGTCCATGTTGGAAACCGAGTTGAGGTATCGGGCCCATTCCTCATTGGAAGTTTTGTGTTTGGGGAAATAGGCTGGGGGCACCACCGACTCGGGTTTGGCATACTGGACATGTTCTTCTTCCCCCCACCATTTGATGCGCTCGGGGCGATTGGTTCTGAAATCGTATATGTCATACTCCGCTTCTGGGGTGTTCACTTGTAAAAAGAAGGGCTGGCTCTTCTTAATGTTATCCCAATCCGTACTTTCGAAAATTTTCCCTTCATTAACAAAATTGAGGTCGAGTTTACCTGAGCCTACCACCTGCTCCCCGATTTTTTTGATGGAACCGGTGGTGTAGCCTGCATCTTTGAGTCGATGCGTGAGGGGCCTCACGCCCTCGGGCAGTCTAAAACCATCGTCTCGATGGTCGGGAAAGTGGTGTAAATTGACAGAGGTTTGGTACATGCCCGTCATGAAGGCTGAACGACTGGGTGCACAAACCGGAGCCGTGGAAAAAACTCTGGTGTAGCGAACTCCTTGTGAGGCCAATTGATCGAGGTGTGGAGTGTGAACCCCCTGCATGCCAAAACAGCCAAAGTCCAAGTTGCAGTTGTCGGTGATCAACCAGAGGATATTGGGCTTTTTGTCGGCAGCATGGATCGAGTTGATTTGGGTACTGATGACCAGCAGGATAACAGAGAATATTTTCATAACGGACAGAAAGGGCATTGATTATCCTTTCGTCAAGATATCAAGGGCGAATCTTTAGCTTCATGAAAAAAACATATCTTGTCGCAAGATCCTGAAAATGAGAACCTTGCGGGTATGTTCGGGCGGGTTTTTTTTACCTCTAGTAAAACCACACCAGATTGGGAATGGTACTAAATCGGTACATAAAAACGGCCCGCCCCGGTTGCAACCAAGGGCGGGCCTAAAACCAAGAAAGCCTACCCCAAAACTCTCTTGGAAGCCCCCACTATAGGAGAGTGAAAGAGAGCTCGTCAACTCCCATTGAAAAAATCTTTCGGTGAAGATGTTGAGGTGTTTTCAGAAACCCTTGTTCCTCTGTAATTTCCCTCGAAAAAAATGTCCGAATTTTTTTTAAACTCTTCGCTTTTCGAAAGAGTTTCTCGATCCTGTCTCGTTTTTTGAATGAGCTTTCGAGCACAAGTTTCGGCCTAATATTCTTGCGATTTCTTGATGCCCGGTTCGGGGACGAGATATATGCCTTCGGCGTTTGCTAAAAGAGGAGAGTCCGATTCCAGAGTAAGCTTTTCCACTCCCGGACCGAACTGGTGTTTTGAATTGAGCATTTGGTCGTAGGTTATTTCCTGTCCGGTGTGGGCGGCCATGCGACCCATCGAGGTTGTTGTGCTGGCGGCTACACCGCGGTCGACTTCGTTGTATTTCTTGTTGTTGCGAATCGCGTCCATGAGGTGCTCCCATTCGTCTTGGTAGGGATTGGTCTCGGTGAGCGGGCGTTGGCCATCGCGTTGGCCGAACATCCATGCGATATCGCTGTCGAGCCCCTGCCCCTTGTGGATGCGAGCTTGCGAACGATGCCCGCCAGGTCCTGTTATCAGGGCATACCCCTTGGTGCCATGGGCGTTGCTTGAGAACTCGTCTTTGCAACCCGCCATGTTGCGGCCGTGCAGGTAAAGTTTGGTTCCGTCCGGAAAGGTGTACTCGACGGTATAGTTATCGAAATTCTGGTCGATGCTGTCACCTCGATAATGGCGACCGCCCTGGGCCTGGGCCTTGACCGGCCACGCGTCTTTCATCCAGCAACACTCGTCGATGTTGTGAATGAAGAAGTCGCTGAAGGAACCGCCGCTCAGCCAGAGGAAACTGTGAAAGCGTCGTATTTGAAACATCAGTTCCTGTTCGTCGGTTGGTTTTTTGCCGGAGAAGCAGGAGGCGATGGGGCCTTGCATGCGATAGGCGCGAAGGGCAAGGATTTCTCCGATTTCTCCGTCTTTGATACGGGAAAACAGTTCTCGACGAGCTTTACTGTGACGACACATCAGGCCAACACCGACCTTGAGGTTTTTCCTCTTAGCTTCTTGGTTTAATTCAAGCATTTTTCGGGAGGAAAAACCGTCGGGCGTGACGGGTTTTTCCATGAAGACATTGAGACCCTTCTTGATGGCATACTCGTAATGCACCCAACGAAATGCGCAGGGGGTAGTGAATATCGCCACGTCGCCTTTGTCGAGTGCATCCATGGCTTTCTTGTAGCCGTCGAACCCGATGTGTTTGTTGTCGGGAGATACATCGACCTTGTCCTTGTGCTTTTTTTTGAGTCCGTTGTAGCTGCTATCCAGCCTGTGCTGGAACACATCGGCCATCGCCACAAGTTTTGTCGGGCCATTGGCAAGGGAGACGGAAAGAGCGTTGCTGGCTGCGCCTGTGCCACGCCCGCCACATCCGACCAAGGCGATCTTCGTCGTATCGTCAGTTTTTCCGTGAACCATTGGCAGGGTTACGCTAGCAAGCGCACCTACTCCGGCGATTTTGCCGCTGTTTCCCATGAAGCTGCGGCGTGAAAGGGACGAGTCGTCGATTTTCTTTTCCATAATTTTCTTCTTTTGTGATGGGAAATAACAATGTCCCACGATTATTCGTTTAAGTATATTTTAATTGGACCGGGTTACTTCATGAAGGGTAAGGCGAAATAAAAACCGTTCATCTTATTGCGTCCATCCCGAACTCTCTAAATCGAGAATCACGGTTTGGATAGGCGGTCGAGCACATTCTTGGTTATTTGGATCACCTTTGGATCATTTC
>CALBIN010000083.1 GCA_937893275.1 uncultured Opitutia bacterium
AATTGACCATGGCGATGCCCGGGCCGTTGTCATAGCACTCTCGGATGGTCGCCTCGACCTCCGCCTTTTCGTCTGCGGGAAGAGACTCGATTTTGGCCAAAAGGTCGCCGAAACCGTTCTTGGTATTAACCCCGAGTTCGGAGATAGTGCCCGCGTGTTTGGCGAAAACCGGCTTAAAGAAAGCCTCGACGCCGTGCCCGAAGACGATGGGGTCGGACACCTTCATCATGGTCGCCTTCATATGCAGGGAAAACAGAACGCCCTGCTCCTTGGCATCGACGACTTGTTCCTCCAAAAAGGAAATAAGAGCTTTCTTGCTCATGAAGGTGGCGTCGAAGATTTCGCCCGCCTGAAGTGGCACGGACTCCTTGAGCACGGTTTCAGTACCGTCTGAAGCCATAAACATGATCTTCGCTTCGGTTGCCTCCTCAAGTGTGACGGATTGCTCGTTGGAGAAGAAGTCGCCAGATTGCATATTGGCTACGTGAGTCTTTGAGTCGGAAGACCATGATCCCATGCTATGCGGGTTGGCCTTGGCATAATTCTTTACCGCCTTTGGAGCCCTGCGGTCGGAATTTCCTTCTCTGAGTACGGGGTTTACCGCTGACCCCTTGATTTTCGCATATCGATCTTCCGCATCCTCGTAATTGGGGACGTCGTACCCTGCGGCTTGAAGCTCAGCTATAACTGCCTTCAATTGGGGTACGGAAGCCGAGATATTGGGAAGCTTTATTATGTTCGCCTCGGGGGTCTTGGCCAATTCACCGAGCTCGGCGAGGGCATCCTCGATCCGTTGGTCGTCAGTGAGGTTTTTCGGAAAGTTCGCAAGAATGCGTCCGGCGAGCGAAATATCCCGAGTCTCGACGTTCACGCCCGCAGTCTTCGAAAAAGCTTCGATAATCGGAAGCAGAGAATAAGTGGCGAGAGCGGGGAGCCTCGTCGGTCTTGGTGTAGATGATGGTTGGGGTCGGCATAAGATTTAACGAATTGAGGGGAAGGCAATTAGAGTACGCCGAGGATTTGGACAAGTGATTTAACTTCTTTCAGATACATTCGGCTATTACTTGGTCCAAGCGGGACATCCAATTCCAGTCCTTCAAGTCGCATTCTTAAATTTCAAGGCTATTCGGCTTGTCTGATTGTACTCCTTCAATACGATTCCCATTTCCTCATAATTCAGGCACTCAAAATCCGCAATGAACAAGAAAACCAATAACTTCCTCCTCAACCTCGCCCTTGCTCTCCTTATGGCCTTGCCGGTTTCGGGGTGGGCAAAGACCAAAGTTGTCCTCATCGCAGGACGGGACAGCCACGGCTCAAGCGCCCACAACTGGGGCGACGGCGTGGACCTCTTGTCGGATGCCTTGACGAAGGAGTCCGGTCTCGTCATAGAGACCGCCATTCACAAGGGAGGATGGCCATCCGATCCCTCTATATTCGACGGCGCAGCGACCGTGGTCATTCTGTCAGACGGCGGAGGCAGACATCCGATCAACAAGTACCTGAAGGAATTCGATGCGCTTGCGGAAAAAGGAGTTGGTCTTGTCTGTGTGCACTACGCCGTAGAAGTGCCTAAGGGCGCCCCGGGCAACATGCTCATGAAGTGGATCGGCGGTTACTTCGAAACCTTCTGGTCGGTCAACCCGCATTGGACGGCCGAGTTCAAGTCCATCCCCAAGCATCCTGTCGCCAACGGGGTAAAGCCTTTCACGTTGAAGGACGAGTGGTACTATCACATGCGCTTTCGCGAGGGAATGAAGGGAGTCACCCCTATCCTAAGCGCCTTGCCCCCTGCGGACACACTCAAGCGCGGAGACGGTCCGCACAGCAACAACCCGGCGGTCCGGAAGGCAGTGCTCGAGAGAAAGGAAAAACAGCATGTCGCCTGGGCATCGGAGAGAGAGAACGGACAACGGGGATTCGGGACGACGGGTGCCCATCACCACAAGTCCTGGGATCAGGATGATTTTCGCACCTGCGTACTGAACGCAATCGTCTGGACGGCCAAGCTCGAGGTTCCCAAAGGCGGAGTGAAATCGCTTCCGAATCCAACTCAAAGGCTAAGCCCAAGGAAAAGCTCGGTCTCAGGTCCAAAGACCAAACCGCTCGATGTTAAGGAAGCCCTCTTCGCCACCAAAGTCATCACCACCAAGACCAAGGGGCATGCCGAGGAGATCAAGGCGAACGTAAAGGGTGCCAAGGATCTTTATCTGGTCATGGCGGACGGAGGAGATTCTCATTCCTGCGACTGGGCGGACTGGGCGGAACCTCGCTTGGTGGACGCCCAAGGCAAGGAAACCAAATTGACCGAACTCAAGTGGAAGTCGGCGAGCACGGGCTGGGGAAGAATAGGGATCAACAAGAACTGCGGTGGACAACCCTTGAAAATCAACGGCAAACCGGTTGCCTATGGCATTGGGGCTCACGCCAACAGCGTGATCCACTACCAGTTACCCAAGGGACACAAGTTCGAAAAGTTTCTCGCCCGCGGGGGATTGGACGAGGGCGGGAGTAGACAACAGGGAGGAACCAAGACCAGCGTACAATTTCTGGTATTCGACAAGTCACCGAACCTCGGAAGCATCTCCAAGGCCTCGGCCAAGGAACGCGGGCTTGCCCCGAGCATCGATCATTACCCGCCCGATCAACTCGTCATGGCCGAAGAAGGGCTGGAGGTCACGCTTTGGGCAAAGTCTCCCCTCTTTTACAACCCGACCAACATGGATATCGACTACAAGGGGCGCATCTGGGTAGCGGAGGGACGAAATTACAGAGGAAGAAGAACCGAAGCCGCCGGCGACCGGATCGTGGTGGTCGAAGACAAGGATGGAGATGGTGTTGCCGAGAGTTCCCATGTCTTCGTTCAGGAAAAGATTTTCATCTCCCCCCTCGGGATAGCCGTGGTCGACAACCGCATAATCGTTTCCCAACCACCCGACTTGATCGTGTACACCGACGTCAATCGGAACGCCGTATTCGACGAGGGTGTTGACAAGCGCGAAGTCTTGCTGACCGGATTCGACGGTAACAACCACGACCATAGCTTGCATTCCGTAACGGTCGGTCCGAACGGACAGTACTATTTCAACCATGGTAACAAGGGCTCGAAAGTAACCGACAAGGAAGGCTGGCAACTGAACGCAGGCAGTTTCTACTCGTCCAGAAGCGTATCGGGATTGCCTAGCGGGGATGGACAGGTCTATGTCGGGGGCGTCGCCTTGCGCGTAAACCAGGACGGTACGGGCTTACGTCCGATCGGGCACAACTTCCGCAATTCATACGAGCAGTCGGTAAGTTCGTTCGGGGACGTCTTCCAAAACGACAACGATGATCCACCGGCCAGTCGGACGGCCTGGTTGATGGAATATGGAAACATGGGATTCGCCTCGCGCAACGGGAAGCGCAATTGGCGGGCCGACATCATGCCCGGGCAAACCACACCAGTAGGCGAGTGGAGACAGGAAGACCCGGGAACGGTCCCGGCCGGGGACGTCTACGGA
>CALBIN010000084.1 GCA_937893275.1 uncultured Opitutia bacterium
AAACGCGAAGCACCGCATCGGTAACTGCGGCAAGACCTCGACCCACAGTCGAAACAAAATTCCCCGTTGCTCGATAACGCGGTTCTCGTTGTTCCAGAAGTTTCCGAATGCTCGACAGCGGGTCGATCACGTTCAAAAGAGGTCTCGTCGAATTCCCCTTGGTCCTTTCATAGATAACTTCAGGAGTGGCCCAAAGGCAAACTGCTACGCCCTTTTTCTTCAGTAATTCGGGCATTCCGTCCGGCACCGAAAGCCCACCCCCGCATGATACTACGCAATTCGAATCCGGATGACCGCTTTCGATGAAATTCCTTTCCAATTCGCGAAAAGCCTCTTCCCCTCCTTGAGCAAAGAGTTGAGTGACAGAGAGGCCCTCCTCTTCCTCGATCGCCTGGTCGACATCTATGAAGTGAAACCCCAGTTTCTCGGCCACACGTCGCCCAACGGCACTTTTCCCGGTGCCCATGAACCCCACCAAGTAGAGGTTGGGTTTATTGGAACAGATGTTTTCGAGAGAAGTCATTTAGCTTTTGAAAAGCAATAAATCTTGCGATTCGGACCATTTTGATAGATGTTTTGAGCCATGCAGGACGATTTAACGGAAGTCAATGTAAAGGGGGTAATGCCCACATCTAATGGTTGCGCAGTGTTCTTGGGTTGCGAGGAAAAAACCTTCGTAATCTACGTAGACCCTGCAATTGGAAACGCGATAAACATGACCTTGAATCAGGTCAAGAAGGAGAGGCCACTGACTCACGATCTTATTGGGTTGATACTCAGAGGGTTAGAGACATCCATAGAGCGAGTTGTCATTAACGATGTCGACGAGGGGACATTCTACGCCCGCATTATCTTTAAAATGGAAAACGAACTAGGTAAGAAAATCATAGAACTCGATGCCCGCCCAAGTGATTCCATCGTATTGTCTCTGCAAATGGGCAAGCCCATCCACGTCACTCGACGAGTCCTCGACAATGTCGAGGATATGGCGGAAATTCTCGATCGCATCCTAAAAAAGCAACAGTAACAGGCACCTTTGGCGTCAGTGGGCCAAAAGGTAACAATGCAAGAGACGACCTACTCGACGAACAGGGCAGTTTCGCTGCCTGAGACTGTCGTCCCTGGGCAATGGCCAACCGCATTGGCGCCCATGCAAGACGTGACAAACTTACCCTACATGCGAGTCGTATCTAGGCGGGGTTCGCCTGATTATTATTTTACCGAATACTTTCGGGTTCACGGAAGTTCTCGGCTGGATCCTAGAATCCTTCGATCCATTACAGAGAATCCGGACGGTCGACCCGTTTTTGCTCAACTGATCGGAGAAAACCTTGCCGACCTCCGGCGTACTGTTAGGAACCTCCGGGAATACCCGGTAGCCGGCATCGACCTCAATATGGGTTGTCCTGCCCCGCGGGTTTATAAAAAAAACGTAGGTGGGGGACTTTTACGTGATCCTAAAGTAGTCGATGGCATTCTGGGAACCCTGAGAGAGGAAAGCCCTGCCCTGTTTACGGTTAAAATGAGAATCGGGTTTGAAGATGATCGCCACTTCGATACGCTTCTGGGATTGCTGGCGAAGCATAAGGTAGATCTCCTGAGTCTGCATGTGCGTACTGTCCAAGGAGGTTATCGCAGCGAACCTAGTTATGCACATGCAAGACATGCTGTCGACAGGTTGCCTTGTCCAGTTTTGCTGAACGGGAATATCTCTTCAGCCACAGTAGCCCATCAAGAGGTTATTAGATCGGGTGCGCACGGTGCAATGATTGGACGGGCGGCGATTAGAAATCCTTGGATTTTCAGGCAAATCCGACAAATGCAAGCCAATGAAAAAGTGTTTCGACCTAAACTCGAAGACGTTTACGTTTACGTGGAGGAACTGTACGAAGAGTTCTCAGAGTCACAAGTCCCGGAGGCAAAGCAAGTGGCTCGAATGAAGAAATTCCTTAATTTCGTAGGACTGGGTGTCGATCCTAGAGGGAGATTCCTGCATCAAATGCGTAGAAGTCGAACTAGGGATCAATTGTTCTCAATATGCACTAAATTCATGCGTGAAGAGGGCAGGGGGTCAACCCCATTTCATGACCAGGTTCCACCTTTGGAATCTCGTGCATCGCCGTCTGCATTTTCATCAGCGAGTACTTCCTGTAGTTCCGAATTCCAATCTCCTTCTGCCTGAGCCATGTTCATTGAGTTGCCAAAGCAAGGTTTCGTGTCAATCGCGGTGGAGATTGGCTTGAACGGTGCAGGTATCATCGAGTATCCCTAAATCATGAAGCGGCAAATACCTATTCTGCCGGGTGAACTATCGATCCGCATTCTATGGGCGCCTGTCACTGCGTGTTCCCTGACCTTCGGTTTGCTGCTATGCGCTTTCCCACCAAGGGAAACTCCCGAGACAGCCTATTTTTTTCTTATTCCCGCCCTTTGGTGGCTGTCGTCTCGCCCCAGTTACAAGAGTGTCTTTCTTGTCTTTCTCTTTTTTGGTTGGCTTTACTATCTCACGCTCCTCTGGTGGTTGCGACACGTCACTTTCTCCGGTTTGTCCTTGGGGGCGCTTCTCCTTTCGGGATATTTGGTGATTTGGTTTTTGTTTGCACGGTGGCTAATCCCTCATGGTCTTAAGGGTAGATTTGGCACACGCCTATTGTCCATGCTCTCGCTAGCCTCCGCATGGACTCTGATTGAATGGGGACGGAGTCAATTTGCCTTGGGCTTTCCTTGGTGCCCACTTTCCGTAAGCCAATGGCAGCGTCCCGCCGTGTTGCAGATATCCGAATGGACTGGTGGTTGGGCGATCTCTTTCTTTCTTGTATTCTTCAACCTTTGCATAGCCTCATACCTGCACCATCTTCTAGTTCGGCGACGGAAGACCAGCAGAACAGGCATTGTGGGTAGCATGTGCCCCGATTTCTATGTAGGATTGGCCTTTCTTGGGGTGATGTTGTCTCCCGTTTTCTTCTCACCTTCTAGCCATGATGATGAAGTGCCAATGCTTCGAGCTGGTTTTGTTCAACCATACCTTCTCGAGAAATGGGGGGTCGGGAAAGCGGCGCGTCACAAAGACACCCTGCGCCGACACTCACATATTTTAGCGGCAACAAGACCAGATGTCATCCTCTGGCCCGAGGCTTCGACGCCATACGCAATAAATGAGGATTCGACCTGGGTCGAAGATATTTCCAAGCGGACTCAACTCCCAATGATAGTAGGTGCAATAACTAAGTCTGCCGACCCACCGCTCTCATACAATTCAGTTTGTTCCATTACGCCACAACATGGATTGATCCGTAAATATTACGCAAAACGAGCACTCGTGCCCTTTGGTGAATACATCCCAAAGGGTTTCGGTTGGATTCCCAACCTTGACAAGCTCGTTGGTCCGACCGGAAGGTTCGAGCCGGGTGGCGACGCCCGAACGATGTTGCTAGATGTAAATTCGACCGGCAACTCCTTGGAGATAGGACCGCTCGTTTGCTATGAGGACATTTTTCCGGATCTTGCAAGAGAAACGACGAATCAAGGTGCAGACTTTCTTTTCGTATCTACAAACAACGCTTGGTTTGGCGAAGAGGGTTGCGCGGAACAACACGCTGCCCATTCGGTATTGCGGGCCATTGAAAATCGCCGTCCCGTATTGCGTTGCGGAAATGCTGGATGGAGCGGTTGGATCGACGAGCAAGGAGTACGCCGCTCGGTCATGAGAGACCAAAACGGCAGTGTCTATTTCGAAGGAGCGGCAACCTTTTCAATCAGCAGTGACCCTTCTCAGATTCACCAAAAAACTTTTTTCTCAAGACAAGGTGACTGGTTTCCTTATGTCTGTCTACCGCTCTGCGGGTTCGGCTTTTTAGCGAAAAGACAAAATGGATTACTTATCCATTCCTAAGGAAGAGGGATCCAGTGCAATGAAAACGCTAAACTATTGAGCAATTCTCTTGCCTTGGCATTTCTATTCAATATATTTATTTTTATGCATAGTGGTGAAGGCAAGCAGATAGATTATCAATTACTCTTGGATCAGATTCGTCGAAATCTGCCAACTCTTCCCACGATTGTTAATGAGTTAACCACTATTCTTGACAATCCGGACACATCCACATTTGCGGTTGAGGAGATCATGACTTCAGACCAAAGCATGACGATGAAAATCCTCCGCGTTGCAAATACAGCATTCTATCGCGGATCAAGAGAACGCGTATCTGACGCAAGCGAAGCTATCGGCACCCTTGGTTTTGAGAAGATTCGGAATGTTGTTCTGACCTCATCGGTGTTTGAAATGTTTTCCGGCCCGTCCGCTGAAAGGAAATTCACCCTCGAAGGGTTATGGAAACACAGCTTAGGTGTAGCCGTTGCTTCCAGTGCCTTGACTAAGTACATGGGGCGCTCCGGGCACGACCGTGCATACACTTGCGGACTTGTTCACGACATCGGCAAAGTCGCAAGATACAAGCTTGACGAGGAAGAGTTTGTGAATGACTGCCAATACGCCCTAGACAAGAAAATGGATTTCTTAAAGGTAGAACTGGCAAACCAAACTCCTCGACACGATTACCTCGGTTATCTTATTTGTAAGAACTGGGGATTGTCCAGATATGTGGAAGCCGTTGTTCGTTGGCATCACGAGTCCAACCCCGAGCATCGGGCAAATGTTCATTCCGATGAAGTCCACGAGGTGATTGATATTGTCTCGCTTGCCAACTGGATAGTACATGTTACTAAGTTTGGCTTTAGCGGACACGAGCAAACGCCCTCACCTTCCGATGCCTTATTAGCCCGACTAACTTTAGACCGGTCTCATTTACCTAGGCTCATGGAGTCCGTTCAGCGGGAACTAGATACAACTGAAGATTTCGTGAATGTTCTAGAAAACTCTTCCGATTAAGTCTATGCGGCAGGTCGTCGACTAGCGAATTAGCTTCAACATCTGCATTTGTTTCTCTTTTTGAGCAGCCTTTTTTTTCATGAATACTGAATTCCATTCCAGAATAGACTACCAGTCATTAATCATTGAAGTGGGTCAAAATCTACCTACTATCCCTACTGTCTTGGAGGAGTTGTCCTCAATGCTCAAGGATGGCAACTCTTCCACCGAATCAGTTAGGGAAATGATGGTATCTGACCCAACCATGACGATGAAGATCTTACGGGTTGCGAACAATGTATATTATCGCGGTGCCCGTTCACGAGTTACTGATGTTGAGGAAGCTATTGGCACCCTAGGTTTCGACAAGATACACATGGTGATCTTGACCACCGCGGTTTTCGAAGCTTTCTCTTTTCCCAGCAAAGACTTAAAGTTCGAACCTGCGGACTTGTGGCAGCATAGCTTAGGCACCGCTGTAGCATCCTCAACTATTGCGGAACTTACGGGTTTATGCGTGCCTCAACGAGCTTACACGAGCGGATTGATTCACGACATCGGAAAAGTTGCCCGTCTACGTTTAGATTCGGATTCTTTCTGCAGTGATGTGGGAGATGCATTATACGACGAAATACCACTCCACCAAGTTGAGGAAAAAAAAGGTTCTCCTCTCCATGATCGTTTGGGTCATCTGGTATGCAAAAAATGGGGATTAAACCAAGACGTCGAATCAGTTGTCCATTGGCATCATGAACCTGAAATCGAAAAACGTATCGAGATTGGCACCGATGACCTGCACCGCCTCATAGACGTCGTATCACTGGGCAACTGGACTGCTCACGCTATGCATTTTGGTTTCAGCGGTCATCGCTCCCACGGTAAAGCGCCGAAACAACTTATTGGCCGAATGGGGCTTAAGGAAGATGATTTGTCTGACATCAAGACAAGAACTCGGGAATCATTTAAGGAATTCCGAGCCTTCCTTTCGGTACTCAAGAGAATATCGAACACCACTTAGTACCCTGCAACAATAGCCTTGCCAATTTGAGGCTTCCCGGCTTTTTTGGCTAACCTTTTTTTGACGTTTTTATTTAGTTTAACAAAATTCATCTAATTATTCTATGGCTACTAAAATAGGTATAAACGGTTTCGGCCGCATCGGTCGTCTTGTCTTTCGCGCTCTAGTAGACCAAGGTCTGCTTGGAAACGAGTTCGAGGTTGTTGCGATAAACGATCTAGTTCCTTCCGACAACCTTGCCTACTTGCTAAAGTATGACTCTACTCAGGGCCGATTCAACGGAACCGTGGAAGCGCCGACCGGCGATTCCCTCGTTGTAAACGGACATACGATAAAATGCCTCGCAGTTCGCGAAGGTCCATCCGCGTTGCCATGGGGCGAGTTGGGAGTCGACGTTGTAATTGAGTCAACCGGACTTTTCGTCGAGAAGAGCAAAGCCGAGGGTCATATTGAGGCAGGAGCGAAAAAGGTTATTATTTCCGCTCCCGCCAAAGGTGATGTCCGAACCGTTGTATTAGGAGTGAACGATGGAGATCTGACTGCAGACGATCATGTTGTTTCCAACGCATCCTGCACCACCAACTGCCTTGCCCCAATTGTAAAGGTTGTGCTTGAGAACTTTGGGATCGTTGAGGGACTCATGACCACAGTACACAGTTACACGGCAACTCAGAAACCTGTTGACGGCCCATCTGCCAAGGACTGGAAAGGCGGTCGAGGAGCAGCGATCAACATCATTCCCTCGACTACTGGCGCCGCCAAGGCCGTTGGCCTTGTATTGCCTGCCGTGCAAGGGAAGCTCAGCGGCATGGCTTTCCGCGTACCGACACCAACTGTTTCCGCCGTTGACTTGACCGTCAAAACGGAGAAATCCACTACCTACGAAGAAATTTGCTCCAAAATGAAGGAAGCGTCCGAGGGTTCACTCAAAGGCATATTGGAATACACGGCGGATGAAGTCGTTTCCGCCGACTTCATTCACTGCCCCGCTTCTTCAATTTTCGATGCCGGTTCTGGCATGGGACTTAACGATACCTTTTTCAAACTGGTTTCTTGGTATGACAATGAGTGGGGTTACAGCAATCGTTGTGTTGACCTGCTCAAGCAAGTTTCAGCCTTTCTCTGATTTCATTTGATAATTTGTCAAGAGGCGCGGCAGTCCAAAAGGCGTCGCGTCTTTTCGCATTTTGACTTAAAGCAAAGATTCAATGCAGAAGGTAAAGACAATCGACGATGTAGAATGGAATGGGAAAAGAGTTTTTGTTCGCGTGGACTTCAACGTACCCTTGGACAGTAACGGCAACGTCACTGACGACTCCCGTATCTCGGCCGCCGTGCCAACCATTCGCAAACTCTCCGAAGATGGTGCCAAAGTCATTCTCGCAAGTCATCTGGGCAGACCGAAAGGTGAACGCGTTTCCGAATTGAGTCTCGCCCCCGTGGCTCCAATCCTCGCAGCAAAACTGGGATTACCTGTTTTGTTTCTGGATGATTGCATAGGGCAATCTGTTGAGACGGCGGTAAACAGCCTGGAAAATGGGCAAGTGGCTCTATTGGAAAACCTTCGTTATCATTCGGGAGAAACTCAGAACGAACCCGAGTTCGCAGCCAAGCTCTCCCAGTTGGCTGACTGCTATGTGAACGATGCCTTTGGAACTGCTCACCGAGCGCACGCCTCGACTGTGGGGGTGGCCAAGTTGCTCCCGACAAAGGTGTCTGGTTACCTCATCGAAAAGGAGCTGGAATTTCTTGGTGAAAAAACAGCCCATGCCAACCGCCCTTTTGTAGTTATTCTAGGCGGCGCCAAGGTAAGCGACAAAATCAGTGTCATCGACAATCTCCTTGATAAAGCAGACGTATTGATAATCGGCGGAGCCATGGCGTATACGTTTGCCTTGGCCAATGGTAAGACCGTGGGGGACAGCCTAAGTGAACCCGATAAGATCGAGATAGCCAAGGCCGCCTTAGAGAAAGCGGCTGCCAAAGGCGTTAAGTTTCTTCTTCCCATTGATACATTGATTACCGACTCGCTCGATTTCAAAGAGAAGACACTGGGCGAAACCCAAGTTGTCGAAGGTGATATCCCGGACGGTTGGGAAGGAGTCGACATAGGTCCCCTGACCACAGAGCAATACGCCGAAGAAGTCTCTCAAGCAGGCACTGTCCTGTGGAACGGCCCCATGGGAGTATTCGAAATCGAAGATTCTTCCAAGGGCACTTTCGCCGTGGCCAAGGCCGTTTCCGAAAGTGACGCTATTTCAATTATTGGCGGTGGCGATTCCGTTACCGCCATCAACAACAGCGGGTACGCCGATCAAGTCTCATTCATGAGTACTGGCGGTGGGGCATCACTAGAATTCCTTGAAGGCCGAGATCTCCCCGGAGTTTTGGCCCTCGACCTCAAATGAATCAAGTTTAGTAAGAATCGTACCAACATCTTAAATCAAAATGTCTAGAAAGTATCTTATCGCCGGAAACTGGAAAATGAACAAGACGGCTTCCGAATCCGTCGCACTCGTCCAGCAAGTACACACTGGCGTTGGTTCTCAAAGCACTGTGCAAGTCGCCGTTTGTCCACCCTTCACCTCAATGGGGAAGATCTCGGAAGAGCTAGATGGATCCCAGATTGCTCTGGGAGCTCAGAATATGCATCAGGAAGCATCCGGCGCATATACAGGTGAGGTTTCTGCCGAAATGCTTAGAGACCTTTACGTGACCTACGTCATTTTAGGCCATAGCGAACGTCGTCAGTATTTCGGTGAAACAAACAAATCGGTAAACAAGAAGATCCTGTCGACTGTTGCGGGGAACTTAAAACCCATCTACTGCATAGGGGAAACACTTGACCAACGAGAGAGAAACGAAACTTTAGAAGTTGTCCGAACCCAAATTCGGGAAGGTCTGGAAAATTTCTCTGATTCGGAAGTGGAAAATCTAGTGATTGCCTACGAACCAGTTTGGGCGATTGGTACTGGCAAGACCGCCACTGACGAAATGGCACAAGATGTTCATTCTTTTATCCGCAAAACCCTCGCTGAGCTTTTTGGCGAAAACGCAGCGGAAACTATCCGCATCCTTTACGGTGGTTCCATGAACGCTGAAAACGCATCCGGCTTGCTAGCTCAGCCTGATGTGGACGGAGGGCTGATTGGGGGAGCTTCTCTTACACCCAAGTCCTTTTGCGAAATCGTACAAGCTGCTCTAGATTTGGAAGCATAGCCGTACAACTGCCGTGAGAATAATGCTCACGCCCTGAACACAACATAATTCTCTTGGCCGCGACATGCTCTATTGCCTCAACACAAGTACAATCAAGCCGCAGTCGTTGATCGACAAAATCAGGCTCGCGGGCGAAGCAGGATACGATGGCATAGAGCTCTGGTTAAACGATGTTTTTGAACATGTAGCCCGCGGAGGAGAGGTTTCCGATGTGGAGAAAGCTCTCTCGGATCACGGTCTAATCGTTCCTTCCGTTATTGCAATGCGGCAATGGGGGGACTTCCGGGGATGGGAACATCAACTAGTTTTGGACGAAGCAAGGCGAAGATTTGCACTTGGGGCTAGACTGGGCGCTCCTTTTATTGTGGCGACTCCGCCAATGGAGTCGACCGAGACTGAACACCTCCCGGAACGATATCGCGAATTGCTGGAACTCGGTCGAGAAGAAGGCATTAGACCAACATTCGAGTACATCAGTTTTTTTAAGTCGGTACACTCTCTCAGCAAGGCCTGGGAAATCGTGCAACAAGCAGATGATCGTGACGCGACGCTTATTCTCGATGCCTTCCACAACTGGAACAGCGGGTCCACCCTCGATGATTTAAGAGCGATCCCCGTGGACCGGATCAGTCATTATCACTTGGACGATGCTCATCCCGATAAACCCGCAAAAGCCCAAACCGATCCTGACCGGGTGATGGTTGGCGAAGGTCAAATTGACCTTGCAGCCGAAATTGCCGTACTTCGTGAAATGGGTTATGATCACACAGTTAGTCTCGAACTCTTTAATGCGGAGCTCTGGTCCGCAGATCCCCTAGCGGTAATAACAACCGGCCTGGAGCGTATGAAGGCTCTCTTCGAAGACTAATCTGTCTTTTTGGGATCCC
>CALBIN010000085.1 GCA_937893275.1 uncultured Opitutia bacterium
CTGACCGACCTCGCGGCTCGTTGCATCACCCATCAAGCCTTTGCCTCCGAAGAAAGTGAAAACGGTCTCGCTTACGCCGCGCTCGGCTTGCTGTCATTCGGTGCCGCCAAAGAACGCAATGAAGTTTGGGAACGCCTTCTCGACCCCACCCGCGAGCAACTCGACCAACGCCTACTTTCCCGTTCCGATTACAACAACCACTTTCAGTCCTTCAACATCGCAAAGTCCGTTTCCCGATTCAGCCTTGGACTTTCCAAGAAGGACGAAACGGGCAAACTGATCGATCAATTCGTGGAGCGCATCCAGGAACACAGTTCCGGCGGCTTCTGCGACAACAATCCCGAGGGCTTCGGAGGTGTTTATGACATCTATGGCGCGCTCTCCTTTATCTTTATCAGGCAATCCCTGCAGCTACACGCAAACGTACACCTAAAGGACCGCAAATTGCCGAAGCTACGCACTTATGCCGAAAAATATCTCCGCATGGTTCCGGATATGTGCCGCCAAGATGGTCTTGGCTGGAGTTACGGGCGTTCCGTTGGCGCCTATGGGCAATTCCATTGCATCAGCTTGATTCTTCAAGCCATGCGCGATCACTGGGTGCCTGAAGAAAAGACACCTCTTTATTTGGATACGTTGCGCCGCCTGTTCCAATATTTCTTCGTCACCTATTTGGATCAGGAAAACGGGCTCCTCATGATACGTGACAACGAACGCAACACGGTCGAAAACCACACGACTCGTATGGCCAACTTCGATGCCGCTCGTTATCTATGCCAATGGTCACGGTTAGCCCGTGTGATTGGAGGCTCGCTACGCGTACCAGCACCGACTCGCTCTAAAACAGGTGGTAGATTCGTAATATTCGATAAATCTCACAAGAAAGAACACGGACTGTTTCTCTTTCGTGACGAAAACGCGGGAATACAGTTTCAACTACCTCTAGTCGGTCCCGGTGATGAGATCACTTCCGACTCGCTTGCCTTTCCTCATTGCCAAGGAATCTTCGACTGGCCTGTCAACAAATACCTACCTGTACTTTTGCCGGAACTTACTTTCGGAGATCAAGTCGTAATACCATCTTACTACGGAAAAAATTGCGTTACGGGAATTGGCTCACGAAATTCCTATTACCTACGCTTCGAGCAACCGGACTTGGTCCGAACAGACGGTACCTTTGCCTACGGTTTAGGTAGTTGCCAAGTACAATGGACCTTTGGTTCCGGGAAGATCACTTCCGAATTCACCTTTCGTGTTAAAAATCCGGTGACGATGGACAGCATGAGATACGCTATCGTTATCGGCTCTCCACACTCTACATATCGACTCGGCACCACCCTGCGGCAAGGCACCGAAGGCTTGAGACCAACTGTTGAAAAGGACGATTTCATGGCCGCTTGGGGCGACTTTGAAACCGTAACGGACGAGTCGGAATACAGAGGCTACGCAGGCAATGTTCACTATATTCAGTTTCTACGTCGAGAGCATCCTCTCATGATGCGACCGGGCATCCTGTACAAGTTCCGGATATCCTTCGAGCCGGACATTGCATTCGCCGACGAATAATTTGATCGGCGACTTCGCTTTCATATTCCAGAAATTATTTGCCTCAAATGCTCTCCGCACGAGTCATCCCATGCCTCGACGTAGACGCAGGAAGAGTAGTTAAAGGCATTCGATTCAAGGAACTGCGAGACGCCGGGGATCCCGTATCCGTTGCACAAGCCTATGAGGAGCAAGGAGCCGATGAATTGGTGTTCTTAGATATCACGGCCTCCAGCGATGAGCGAAACATTATGAGAGACGTTGTGGAACGCACAGCCTCGACTTGTTTCATGCCACTCACGGTGGGAGGTGGTCTACGATCAGTGGAGGGTATTCGCCAAATGCTGCTTTCGGGTGCAGATAAAGTCAGCCTTAACACCGCTGCAATTGTAAATCCAAAACTAGTCCAAGACGCCGCCTCCAAATTTGGAAACCAGTGTATCGTCGTTGCAATCGACGCAAAAGCTGAACCCGATGGCAACAACTGGCGCGTATATACACACGGCGGACGGAGACCGACGGAATTGGATGCAGTGGAATGGGCGCGTGCAGTAGTTTCGCGGGGAGCTGGCGAAATTCTTCTTACGAGCATGGATCGGGACGGAACCAAGATAGGCTTTGACCTAAAGCTCACTCGAGCAGTAAGCGATGCCGTCGAAGTTCCCGTCATTGCCTCCGGAGGCGTTGGAGAGTTAAGTCACCTCGTGGAAGGCATACGAGAGGGAAAGGCATCGGCAGTGCTGGCCGCCAGTATCTTTCACTTCGGTGAGTACACGGTTTTGGAAGCCAAGCAGGCACTCGCCAAAGCCGGTATCCCCGCAAGACTGTAACGCTATTCGAATTCTTGCGAACTTATGTTCGCCCGGCTACTTCCGGCCACGCTTTTCGCCTTGGGTGCTCTTCCATTTCAAGAAAGCTTTGTCTCCCATACTATCTAAGTCGCCTCGACCATCCTTGGTCACGACAGAACCGTCGGGGGCCAAAATCACAAGGAAGGGAATGCTACTGACTCCCATCTTCTTAACCAGTAAATTTGCGGCTATTGATTGATGCTTTACCGCTAGCCAAGGCATCATGTACTTCTTCATGTAGTTGGCTTGGGCCTTCTCGGAATTATCCGCGCTCACGAGCAGCACTTCGAACTTGTCCTTGTTGGCTTTGTGGAATTCCACAAGTTTTGGAGTAAAGGTTCGGCAAGGCGGACACCAACTGGCGGAAAAATATAGTCCCACGTACTTTCCGGATAGAGTTTCTCCGGAAACGACTTTTCCCTCAGCGTTAAGCAACTCTTCTGGCAAAGAAACTTTTGAAGTTTTTTCGCCCTTGGGCTTGGCAGTAGATACCCCGTACAACAGGGCAAGGCTAACCGTTATGGCAATGAGGGAAAAATGTGGGCATTTTTGTTTCATAGGCACTTTAAATTATTTAAATCAAAACAAAGGCTAGGTTGCGTATAGTGCAAGCGGTTTACCGGCCAAGCACAATATTAAGAAGCTGCAAGAATGCTCGAAAAATCGTCCAGAAACATTTTTGAAACTCTATCCAACGTAAAGTTTTGGGCCTGCTCATAGGCGGCCTTTCCTATTACGCATAGCCTTTCGGGCTTACTTAGGACTTCGATCATTTTGGTGCTCAGGTTAGCAACGGCATCACCTCCTCGATGATCAAAAACGAATCCCGTGCTGCCATCTTGAACAAAATCTCGGAAGCAATCCAAGCCCGAGACCAAGGGAGGGCATCCGCAGCTCATTGCCTCGAGAGCAGCCAAACCGAACGTCTCTCCTCGCTCCGCCATCGAAGGGTAGACAAACAAACTAGCGCGACCTAACTCGTCGCGCAATTGAACGTCATGAAACACCGGATTTAGAAAACGAATGGCTCCTTTTGCGGGTCCAACCAAATCTTTTAAGTTTTCCAGAAAACCTTCTCCTCCCCCACCCTCGCTCACTTTCCAGGGCCCACGAATGTTAAGTCGCCATTGCTTCAGCAGCTCTTCGGGTAAACCCGCAAAGGCTTTCACTAATTCGCGCAAACCCTTCTCGGGATGAATTCGACCTAGGTAGAGAATCGTTTGCTCTCGGCTTTCGTTTATAGGAGCAGGTTCTACCAAATCCCATGAAAGCGGATACGATATCGTCTTCACCAAATCCGCCTTCGACGGAGCCTCGCATCGAATCGCCTCGGTGATTGCCTCAGAGGGCGCCTGCAGGCGCTTCGCCAAGCCGTAGAACTTCATTTGCCCCTTCGGGTATCGCCCGACGTGGACATACAGAGCCCCGCGAGATGAATCCCGAACCAAGAGAGGTGCCCAGAATGCATTCGTTACAAGAATATCCGCTTGCGGCAAAACTCTTCGAGCACGTAAAACATAACGAAAATCTCTCGATTTGAGCAACAGGGAGGAGACAGGCGCCTCGAATCCGGAAATCCGCACATGGCTTACGCCTTCGATGGAATCACCGGCAGGCAAACCATCG
>CALBIN010000086.1 GCA_937893275.1 uncultured Opitutia bacterium
TCTCGGGAAGAGGACGAAGAGATTTTGAAACCAAGGTATACTCTTCAGCCCTAACGGTAATTTCACCCGTCTTGGTACGGAACAACTTTCCGCGTACACCAATAAAGTCACCCAAATCCAATTTCTTGAACTCGGCATAGGCGTCCTCGCCAATCGCATCGCGTCGCACATAGGCTTGAATACGACCATCTCTGTCCAGAAGTTTCAGAAAACTGGCCTTACCCATCAAGCGAAAGATAACAATTCGTCCCACGACCGACACCTCCGGACCTTCCTCATCTGCTTCAGGCAAGAGAGCTTTTGCCTGTTCCGAAGTGTGAGACTGAAGGCAATTGGCAGAAAAGGGATCTGAGCCCGACTCACGCAAAGAGTCCAGCTTGGCCTTGCGTACGGCAAAGAGGTCGCTCGTTTCGATATCAGTTGAATCGCTAGGTTCTTTAGGTTCGCTCATGTGGAAAAAACCAATAAGGCTATATCCTACGGTGACTGAGGCAACGGAAATCCCGATGAGTTCAGAAAATCAAATCGCCTACAATTTAGATTATTTTCGCCAAGACTACACGAAATCCGAGATTACGAAAACGGTGATAGAGGGAATTTGTTGAACGTGACGAGGACTTGCACTCCGCCGCGCTCTTCATGTACCCACCCCCACGACTTATTCGAAACTCATCCTGCTCGGAATCATCAAGCAATGTATTTACGAAAGAATTGCCAACCCATTCACGTATATTACCATACAGGTCATACAACCCCCAAGGGTTCGCTTGCTTCAAGCCAACTGGGTGAATTTGCTTTTTGCTATTGTCTTTAAACCAGGCGTGTTGAATTAGATCCGAAGGATCATCACCAAAATAATAGTCGGTGGAACTACCAGCCCGACAGGCATATTCCCATTCCACCTCCGAAGGCAGTCGATACTCATACCCCTTGGGCAAATGATCATGACGTTTGCCTAGATTGGTCATTGCCTTACAAAAAGACACTGCATCGAGCCAAGAAACATTGTTCACAGGTAAATTTTCGCGAAAGAAACCGTCCCCGTCGTCAATGTGACTAGGATTCAATCCCATAACGCTGCCGTAGACTTCTTGAGTCACTAAATGCTGTCCCATCCAAAAACCTTCATCCATCTCAACCAAACGAGCCTCGTTTGCATAGGGAACCCACACGGTGAGAGATCCCGATGGTATCCAAGAGTAGTCGGAACCTGAAATGTCTTTATGTGGATCCGGGTCTGTAGGCTCGCTTGCGGATTTGGTCTCAATTTGTGCTTCCAAAGCTACTGGAATACGGGTAGCTGAGGGCTTTCGATCTTTTCTCGAAATGGGCACGACACTCGGCGGCTTTAGAGGTGAATGTAGCTTAACTGTCGAAGGTTCTTCCTTCTTGGGAGTTGTTTGAGCAACTTCATTTTGTGGAGCAATAGGCACGACTTCCTCTTCGGGAAGAACAGGGGCAAACTTTCCTTTAATTATTTCAAGTCGACGAAGAGTCCTCCGCTTCTGAGTCTCACGAGCAGCATCCCATAAAGGCCATAAATCAACTTCGAAAACATCAACGTTGGCGATGGGTTTAGAGGAAACTCCACTATTTTTTTGCCGTTCCTTGGAACTTCCCAAGATATCAAGGACCGCTTGCTTGGCCTTTTTTCGCCAATCGTTATCGGAAGTAAGGATAGACTGAAAGGGCTGTAGACAAAGATCCAGACCAGCCGGGAGATCAGTCTCCCTTAAATAAATAGAAAGAATATTCTTGTCGAGGCTGAGGGCGTATCCAACCTCGCTTCTCACATATCGAGATTCAACCGCATCAGGAGAAATAAAAACGATGAATAGCTTTGACCCCTTTATCGCCGTGGCAATTTCCTCAACCCATTCACCGGCTGGAGCAATGCCCTCGTCATACCACATATCCACACCTTGCTTGCGCAACCAATCCATACATTCGTATACGAAGACTTTATCTGCGTGGGCATAACTTACAAAAGCGTAAGAGCCTTCTCCAGAATAAGCCTCGAAAGGAACTGGTGTGGCATTGTTGGCAATCATGATCGAAGAGAACCAGTCAGTAATCAATGTACCCGGAACGCTGCAAGAGGTAAATAGGGAAACGACCAAACCCTTTGGCAAGCTCTATGTTTCCTACGTACTCGAAGCCAAAGCCATCATGACCAAAGGAAAGTAGACCAGCGACCGTTTCCGAAACGTAAACACATCCCGGCAAGGCAATCGGCTCGATTCGAGCAGCCTTGTTAACGTGAGAGCCAAAAAAATTCGTCTGGCGCAGGAGAGGGTCATGAGCCGCGTAGGCGGGACCGGCATGCAACGCGATGCGTATGTCGAAATCAAAAGGTAGGCCTTTCTCGCTCCAATCGGTCTGGGAAACAAAATCTCGCAAGTCCAAGGCTAAGGCCAGACCATCTTCCACCTCATCGAAAACGCAAAAAATGGCATCCCCCCAAGTATTGATGAAAGCAGGGCGTCGAGATTGCTTGTCCAAAAGTGAGGCAAGACCTCCTAGGAATTGCTCAACGTATACGGGGGAATCTGAGTCAGGGAGTTTGCTAAAGCCTTGTACGTCGGCGAAAAGCATAGTCTTAACTAGACGTACAGGCCCTGTTTCCGCGGTTCGGGATGCTGCCACGAGAAAGGCAGGTTTCGTTTCACCCGATTTGCGAACAGGTGTGGACTCGATCTCAGCTGAAGCAAGCATTTGGGCCGAGTCGATTATTACGGGAGGACCGAAACGCTTGCTCCAGCGGGTAACCAACTGGCCAGTGCCACCAGTACTTCCTTCCTCGCCATTCCAGAGCACCAGTAGTTTCGGGTCCTCGTCCAAGGTATGAGCCCTCATTGCGGCAAACCCCACGAGGACGTCGTTACAAAGCTCAAAGAGAGTATCATCGCCGAGGTATTCTTCCTCGGTTACGTAATGGACGTATTCCGCTTTATCCAAGGCGCGTTCAAAACGTTGCACCCAGTCCCCCCCCGCCCGACGGACACTTGTCTCAATGAAATCCTTCTTATTGAAGGGTAGAAACACATGCACCTCACCTCCGCGAGCAAGCATGGCCTCGATGAACAGAATATCCGTACCGCAGGCAGCGGAGCTAAAGCCGTAGGAACAATCGAGTTTATCCAAAGCCGCCTCGATTTCTGCCTTTGCCAATGCTTCGGCTTCCGGAGGGAACCGAACGGACCCACCCGTTTTATCGATAACATGACCCGAGCAAGCGAGTATTCCCGTCTGCGGGAAAACCCCTGAAATTTTTTCCAAGACCATGGGGTCTTCATAGGCGGAGGCAATCTGGATTGCCTGCGTTCGGGTGGTCGCAATTTTGGCAGGTTCGGCATCAGGCATGGCCACCGCTTCCGCATAGGCTTCCAATGATGCATCGAGCTCTCCTTCGATTAGGTATGCCTCACCGGTCGTTGCCTGTGACCAATAATCTCCAAGTGAGTTTAGCTTCAGGTTTCGGCAAATTTCCAAAGCGCGCGTCGAATAAGAACGGGCCTCTTCCGCATCTCCGGACAACAGGTACATGAAAGCAACGTTGATGCAGGGATAATACTCGGTGCCGACATCCTTTACGCGGCTTTGCTTAAAGGCATCAAAACTAGTGGTGGAAAACCCTTCCTTGTATCGAGCAATAGCAAGATCTGCGTATCGTTGCTTGCTTTCGGGATCAGAAGCATATTGCCACAAATCCTTGTAAGCACTTGCAAGAAGACTATGCGCCTCGACGTCACGATCTCCCACGGCCACCAGTTCTTCGAGAATATGGGTAGCTTGGAGAGGAGACCCGGCGTTAATCAATGCCGAAGCTGCCTTTTGGCTGAGTGTTCTATCTTCCGGAAATTTCTGAAGTCCAATCTTCGCCACATCGTAAGCCAGAAGAGAATCGCCAACGTCAATCATGCGCTGGCACAATTTTCGAAACTCTAAAGAACTCGAATTATCGCGATCAAAGAACTCCCACTCTTTTCTTATATTCGGAGTAAATCTAGGACTTAGCTGAG
>CALBIN010000087.1 GCA_937893275.1 uncultured Opitutia bacterium
GAGGGGATGGTTCGCCACCACCAACAAGGGACCCTCCTCAGGGATTCGATCCAAGTCCTTGTCGGATATTTCTAGATGTGAACCTAAAGTTTCCAAGGTAGCCTCGAAAATACTTCCCTCTCCCCCTTCTTCACGAATCCTAAAATCCGATTGATGATAAACGTCGTTCAAATGGGAAAAACGCAAAAAGGAAGACGCCAATCCGGAAAAGCGACTCGACATCCTCCCGCCAAATAATCGGCCGCTCAATTCATTTACATTCAAAGGCTCTTCCTTACTCGGCTTGAAATCAAACCCATGCCGGCGTGAGCCATGTGATTGGAGTATGTGGGAATCTCGGTCAGTAATAGGTTTCACTTTCATGCCTCTCTATTCGCTGATTTCGCGCCAAGTTCGGAAGGACACTTCAAAACAGAGTCCCATCGTTGCTAATCTTCTCTGGGAAAGATACTTATAACTGTTATACGGCAACTCGAATCACTTAGGTTCCCATAAATACCTATCGAATAAAAATACATTTAACGTACAAAGCACAGCATCTTACGTATGTTTCCCTTGCCCAACCATCTATTTGGTCTTTGAGTAGGTACCATGACACAACTATTCTCCTCAGACGAACGTCGTTCGGCCGAGAACCTCTCTAGTTTGCTTGCTTGTAACCCCTTCACTCCCAAGCGACGAGAGTTGGAGAGAGCAATTTTGGGTAACGATTACGAAGATCCGAGTTCGCCAAACGTCGGAGAACATAGCCGGCGTTTATTCAGCCCCAATCTAGTGAAACTAGGAGCTGCGGGAAAACTAGCCGACAAGGCTCGGGAAACCATCCTCCAAAGCAAGGGCAAGGGAAAACTCCAGGCGAAGGAATTCGCCCTCTATCGCGATCTCGCCTTCCTTGCCCTTTTCGACGAAGTGCGGGATTACTTTATAGAAAAAATTGAACTGGCTCACGAACGCGAAACAGAAAGTGAAAACCACGGGGTCTTCTTCCGCGCCTTCGCCGAACATTTCTCCTGGTTTTTTCCCGAAAGGGAAAACCTAACCCCCGCGGGATTTTCCGCGACCCACCTTTTCGCCCTGTTTTTTCAGGTCAGGCGCGCGTTTTTCCATATTTTCAATGCCATAGTCGGAAACTCTCCCGCACTCGAAGCCCTACGAGCTCGAGTATGGGAGTCTATTTTCACACACGACATGCTTCGCTACCTACGTTCCCTTTGTGGTCGTCTTGGAGACATTACCACGCTCATAAGCGGACCATCCGGCACAGGTAAGGAACTGGTGGCTCGCGCCATCGGCCTTTCGCGCTTCATTCCCTATGATGAAAAAACGGGCAGGTTCGCGTCGGACTTCCTCGCCGCCTTCCACCCCATCAACTTGTCCGCTCTCTCGGAAACCTTACTGGAGTCAGAATTGTTCGGACATGCCAAGGGAGCCTTCACAGGAGCGCTCCAAAACAGGAAAGGCTACTTTGAAACCTGTGGAATGCATGGTTCAGTCTTCCTCGACGAAATTACCGAGACAAAACCGGAGGCCCAGGTAAAACTCCTCCGCGTACTTCAGACCCGCCGTTTCCAGCGTCTCGGGGAAGTTCAACCCACCCGATTCGAAGGCAAGGTGATCGCAGCAACGAACCGAGACCTTGCAGAGGAAATGAAGGCGGGACGATTCCGTGAGGATTTTTACTATCGTTTATGCTCTAACCGAATAAGTACTCCCTCACTGGAAGAGATACTGAGAGATTCGCCAGGCGAGCTCGAGCACCTCGTAGAATTCGTAGCCGGACGAGTAGCCGGTCTTGACGAAGCTTCTGCACTGGCTGATGAAACCTGCAATTGGATAAATCGTAAACTCGGTTCGGATTACCCTTGGCCGGGCAATTTCCGCGAACTCCAGCAATGTGTCCGCAACATACTCATTCACCGTGAATACCATCCGGAAGAGTTATCGATTCCCCATTCGCAGGCAGAACTGCTTGCGAACGACTTCACTGAGGGTTCTATACCCCTCGAGAAACTCCAAAGCCGCTACGTCACCCTTGTTTACGCAAAGACGGGGAAGTACGAGGAAGTGGCTCGGCGTCTCGGCATCGATCGCCGAACGGTAAAGAAGTACTTAGATGCGGAAATGCTTGCCACCCTTGAGTAAGAATAGCTTCGAAATTTCGAGTTTCGTGAAAGAACTCGACCAGTCATTTCGGGAAAGATCGATTGCCACCATCAATTCGCAGTAAGGCCGTCGAGGTCTTCCTTGGCGGGAGGTTCAAAGGTCTGCAAAGCTTTGCCGTCCGCAATGTTCCAGACGCGGAACACCCCATCCTCACCTCCTGCCACGGCAACCTTTCCATTACGTGAGACGTCTCCTGCATGCATGACGTCACCAACTCCCGCAAGGTCCCGAACATTCGCTGGGTTGCCAAGTGGCACCCGAATGAGCTTGGCCTTCTTGTCTGCAGTGGTGATGAGAGCATTGTCTCCATAGCCTACGAAACGAATGGATGTTATTTCCTTGGTATAGCCGCCCCCCTTGCCAGCTCGGTCTCCGTTCACGACGTTCCAGACCTTGATCTCCTTGTCCGCCCCGACACTTGCGAGAACACGACCGTTTGCCTGCAAACTTACTCCCATGACGTGGTGTGTGTGACCTTCGAAAGAATGGACGAGCGCCCCGCTCTTGATTTCAGTGACACGGGCAAACTTGTCGGCAGCACCCGATGCCAAACGCTTACCGTCGCGGGAAAACTCGATGGCATGAACGGTGTCACTGTGAACCCCGGGAAGATTATGAATCAATTTACCGTCTTCGACATTCCAGACGAGTATTTCTCCGGTTCGACTTGGATCTCCACCGCCACTGGCAAGTTGTTTGCCATCCGGACTAAAATTGAGGGAAGTTACCCGATTAACAATTGGGGAGGCTGCATCGTCTCCGCCGAGCACCTTGCTCAATCCCCATTTTCCGAAAACATCCCACAAGGCGGAAGTATCTCCCTTGACGACAAAGAGGCTAGCCTCTCCCGTGGAAGCAAGAAAGTCCACTCCGTCCTCACCTAATTCGATCGACTCAAGCGTCTGCCCGTCACCCGCGCTCCACGCTTGAGTATATTTCCCATCCCCCGCGGCAAAGACGACGGAACCATCGGAAGAAAAGCATACTGTCCGCAAAACAGTCTTAACGGCAGCAGCGAGAACATCCTTGGCAACTTTGTTCTCATCAATTTCTCGTTTCTCGTCATTTTCGGCAGAGGCCTTGTACGCTTGGTACTCCTTTTCCTTTGCCTCGGCCTTGACGAGGTCTTGGCCGGCGCGCTTCAACTCCCGTTCGAACTGAGCCCGAGGATTCTCAATGTCCAGATATTCCTTTTCGGCCTTCGTCAAGGCAGCTTCCTTTTTCTTTGCGTCGGCTTCCGCATCTGTCTTTGCCTTTTTGGAATCGTCTCGAAGTTTTTGGGCCTCGCCAAGAACCTTCTTGGCGTCCGCAAGCAACTTGGTCGCGTCGTCTCGAACCTTTCGAACTTTATCAGCTTCCATCTTGGCCTCGTTCGCCTTCTTCTCGGCATCCTTGAAACCCGTATCGGAGACGACGATCGCCTGATCGGCTTTTTTGACATCCCCCTCTGTCGCGGCAAGCTCCTTGCCGGCGGCCTCCTTCTTGGATTTGCCATCAACGACAGCCTTGTCGGAAGCATCCAATTTCTGCTTGGCCGGATTCAGCTTTGAATTAATTAGGTTCTCATGGGCTGTCTTTGCATCAGCGGCTAACTTGCGCTTGATCGCGGCTTCCTGTTTCGCCTTCTGCTTTTCAGGTTCCGGCTTAGCCGGATCGTCTTGAACCTTTTTTTCCAAAACCTCTGCAGTCTCGGCCGCTTTCTCCGCTTTTGCACGGGCTTGCTTTGCCTTTTCGACCTCATTCCCCGCAGACTTGAAAGCAGTGTCCATTTCCACACGTTGCTTCTCGACCTCGATGAAAAATTGAGTGGCTTTCTCCAGCTTCTGTTTAGCGGGATTCAGCTTCGTATTGATCAGGCTTTCGCGGGTCTTTTTTTTGGCCGCAAGGTCATTCTTCTTACTTTCAAGGGTTTGGTTAGCGGTTTTCTCGAGGCCCTCGGGTGCCACAACCTTCGCAGCGACTTCCTTGGACTTGGCCTCAGCATCCTTGGAGGCGGTCTCCTTTGCTTCGAAAGCCTTTTGTGTTTCTTCCGCTTTCTTCGTAGTGTCCTCAACCTTTTTGTCAGCAGCATCACGTTCTGTCCGGGCCTTGTCGGAGGCGGCCTTTTTCTCTGCGATGGGTTTTTCCTGAGCAGTCTTGAGATCCTTTTCGCCCTTGGTCTTACGATCGATTACTTTCTTCTTCTCGTCGCCCCGCTTCTTAAGTTCGTCGGTAAAGTACTTTAGCTCGGCCTTGGAAAAAGCGAGTTCACCATCTTCGCGGCCAGTCTCTCGAGACAATTTTGCATTCCCCTTCAAATCGGCAACCTTCTTGCCATCGGTGGCATTCCACAAGCGCACGATGTTGGTTCCATCCGAAGTGGCAATTCGCTGACCATCGGAAGAAACCGCAAGCGAAAGCACCG
>CALBIN010000088.1 GCA_937893275.1 uncultured Opitutia bacterium
CGGCGATACTTGCCGGTGATGCGCTTCTGGCAATGGCTTTCGAAATTCTCTCGGTGGATTATTCGGATCGCCCTGATCTGGTTGCCCATCTTGCTAGAATATTAGCAACCGCCGCCGGCAGTCAAAGGCTTGTCGGTGGTCAGATGGAAGATTTACTAGCCGAAGGTTCCACTCCTAATGCCGAAACTCTAAAGTATGTTCATGAAAATAAAACCGGAGCTCTTCTTGTAGCCTGCGTGGAGATGGGATTGTTTCTCGGGAATAACGGAAGAGATGAGGAAGTCCTCATTCTCGGTCGTCGTTTGGGGATGTCGCTTGGATTTGCATTTCAAGCTATGGATGATCTGCTAGATGCCACCCGAACAACGGAAGAACTAGGTAAAGACGCCGAATCCGATGCAGCCCTTGGAAAGGCCAATTCAGTCGCTTTTCGTGGTATAGAGGAGACTAGAGATCAGGCGAAGAAGCATACGGAGGAGGCTCTTTCATTTGCCCGTGAAATCGGTGGTGACAATGATTTTTTACTCGAATTGATCGTCTATCTATTAAACCGAAAAAAATAAAGAGTGACAAAGCACGAAATCTCAGAATTTTTCGGCCCCGAAAGCTTGCCTGAGGAATTCGAACATAACTTCGGCAAGCATAGTGATTGGAAGACCCGTCTGGATGCATCTCGTGAACTAGGCTTGGGATTTGCCGCTCCGGGAGGCAACTTCACCAAAGCTTTGTTTGAAGCTGTCATGAGTGGATTAGCTGATGAAGTCAAATCGGCACTGGAGGGACAGCGAGTTGTAGAGTTAGGGGCAGGCATGATGGCTTACGGTTATGCCCTCGCAGCATCTTCCGGCGCAAGGAACTACTTGGCAGTCGAACCTTTTTATGCGGATGTCCTATCCAAATCGATCTTTGAAAGGATCCGTGCTCAGAATGAATTGCTACCTAGAATCCCCTTTAAGGTTCTCCCAAATGATATGCTCGAACACCTACAAAGTGAAGGTGACGACTTGATTAGCATCGTCGCCTGTGGCATAGAGAACTGTATTCTTCCTGACGAAAAATATAAAACAAAGGTAGAGGCTGAAATCATTAGGACTTTGCATCCTGAGGGGGTCTTCATCAGCTCACATAGCGATTTCGACCCTCAAGGACTACAGGTAACTGAAAAGTGGTTTCGTCGCTTGGAAAATCCAACAGTCCAAGATCGGATCAGAATTTACAGGAAACCGTGAGACCTCCTCTCTTTGCTGTATTATACTGATTACTCCGAATGCTGTGCCTGCCACTCGGGAAGAAGCTTGCGATAAAGTAAAAATATCATGGATCCCAAGGTGAAACCGCAGGTCAGATTGAACAATACGACCCAGAAAAACCATGGTTTCTCCCACTCGGAATTGCTGACTGCATACCATCCGCTTATTGCCATGGCTCCCCCGGAAATCACGACGTAGCAAAAGCCAACCCATTTCCCGGCTATGGCATAACGGGGTAAATCAGTTGAAAAGAGCCATATCAAGCCGCCCAGTATAAAGTAGAAAGCAGACCAACCTCGAGCAAGGTATTCCACTAGAACGGCTACCGGGGTATTTGGTTCGACTTCAGCCACCGCGAGCTGAAGCCATGAATCGGGCATGATCACGGCAACAAGGGCGAACATCATGGAACCTCCGAATATTCGAAGGAGAATGACTAGCATCTTGGCCGAAAACTCTCGGCTCATCTTATTGCAAATCTCAGGCGAAGGCGACTCGCGTGCTCTTTTCGATTTGAGCAAGCATGGTTCGCACTTCATTTTGAAGCTCTTTCAATTTAGTTTTTGAAAGAGCCAATTTCTCATGAGTCGCTTTTTGCAGTTCGTCGCAAATCTCCAATAACCGATCAGCCAACTCGTTAAGTAATTCCATCGCCTTTAGGAAAAGTGGGTCGTTTTCGGTGCCCGATTCCTTCATGGATAACATACTGGCTTCCAAACGTCGCCGCGTCTCGCGAGTTTCAGCCAATAGAATTCTTTCTTTCGGTACTCGTTTGAGATCACTGGCCATACCGATCTTGGAGCAAAACCAGATTATCCATTTGGACGGGTCTAGTTGCCAAGGTTTCACCCCGTTTCGGTAATCCCATTGAAACTCATGATGATAATTATGGTAACCCTCGCCCATCGTGAAAATCGCGGCAATCCAGCTGTCGCGAGCACTACATTCGGTAGAGTAGGGGCGGGTGCCTATCATATGGCAAAGCGAATTGATGCAAAAAGTGCCATGCTGCACCATCGTAGTGCGAGCCACCCCCGGAATAAGAAAACCTCCGAGTGCCCCCACCCAAGGGTCCATTGCTCCCGAGTAAAGGGCATATAAGTATCCCAAAATAGTGGGAACGACAAAACCGACCGTGAAGGCAATCAAGTTAATCCAACGATGTTGCCACATGACCAACCGATCTTTACGTAGGTCTTGCACGTTGTTCATAGGTCCTTCGGGCTTCAACTTGAACATCAGCCAGCCGATGTGAGCCCAGAAAAAACCTTTGCTTATATCGTATGGATCATCATCTTGATCCACGTGCTTGTGGTGAATTCGGTGTGATGCGCTCCACCAAAGGGCCGAGTTCTCGAACGTAGCGGCGCCGAATAGCAACGTGATCAATTTCACAGGCCATTTCGCCTTGAATGCCTTGTGTGAAAACAAGCGATGGTAACCCACCGTTATGCTCATTGCCGTAGCCGGATAATAGAACAAGAAAAGCCCGAACAAGAACCAGTCCCATCCAAAATACCATAGGTAGGCAGGTACTGCCGTAATCGTGAGAAAAGCAGTGAGCACAAGAAAAGAACTCGTCACCCACACCACACGTTGAAAAGGAATGTTCAGAAACATAGTTACCTTATTTTCTCTAAGACATAGCAAATCGCTTCAACTTAAGCGAACTAAAAGTACGATACCTTAAAAGACAAAGCCTCTATACTTTGCTGACCAGCAATTGGAAAGCCTGTTTCTCAAGGCTTCGCTATTTATCGAGAAACGCTTTACTTCGTCCTGACTCTCAGTCGGAGGTACTGGCGCGAACCATCGGTTACCTTGGCATCGGTTTGCCAAACTACACGCTCCATGCCTCCACCGATATCATTCGTTTCCAGTGCCATTTGCGATACTCCTGAGGTTGTCCATGTGCGAAGGTCCGTACTTCTTTCCACGATA
>CALBIN010000089.1 GCA_937893275.1 uncultured Opitutia bacterium
CCAATGGCTGATCAGGCGCCGCCGGTTCACCACCGGGCAAATTGAATTCCTTTAACCAGAACTCATCTTGAGTAGTATCTAAAATACCACCATCCTTCAACAGCTTCAAGTGAGTTTTATGGTAGTCCAAGTTCGCTCGAGATACTGAAAGCTGCGCCTGTAGAAGAGCGTCCTGAGCAGTGATTATGTCTCGCGTTCGAACTCCGGGGAAACCCAGGCGCAAGCGTTGACGTGTCGCCTCGAGATTTTCCTCCGCATTCTTTCTAGCCTCCTGTTGGGTAAAGTAGTTTTGACGCTGTCGCCCTAAGTTTCTCACGTCCGAACGCACTCCATCAAGCAACTTGTCTAGCTCCGTGGCCAGAGTCCTCAATTGCCGCTCAAAGGCAATCAAACTTGAGCGATACGCATTTCGCTCGGCAAGTTGATCCAGTGGCAAGTTTAGCTTCAAGCCGGCCTTCGCCGTATATTCCTTAGACTGAAAGGACGAGTAAAACTGGTCCTTCATTGCCGCGTCGGCGACAATCGAGAGGCTGGGCAGCAGATCTTGACTAGCAACCTTTACCTTTCGCTTGGAATCCTCAAAGCGATCAATTACGTTCATCAGGTCCAATCGATTGGCAATGGCTAGACGATACCCGACCGATTCACTGAAAGGTACTTTCGGAAGACCCATATCGTTAAGATCCTTCAACACCTTGAAATCCAGTGTCACCTTCGTGCCTAGAGGCAGCGACACTTTCTGCTTTAATTCATCAAGAGCGTTTTGGTAGGCATTGGTAGTCCCGACATAGGAAAGCTTGGAACTGTATTCACTCTGTTTTGCCTGTTTGGACTCAAATTCCGCACTCAACCCCGCTTCCACTCGAGCGTCAATTTCCTTACGAAAAACAATGCGGTTCGTATAGTTGCTGTAGGACAACTGCATGCTTTCCCCAAGCTGCAAAAGGTCGAGATAATCATTCACCACCTCGAGGACGAACTCCTTCTGAAAATGGCTGAAATCACGAATCTCGTACACTACTTCACGCTCCGCCTGCGTAAGCACTTCCGCGGCAATATCCGATCCAGCTCCACGCAAAAGAGGTTGGGCGAGACTTAAAGTGACCGAAGGCACTTTAGGTTCACCATCGAAGTACAAAACCAAGTCATTCGCGAGAGAGGCAGTAATCGTGCCCCCGGTCTTCATTAATTTATTCAATGTAAAATTGGCTCCGGAAGTCGTCGATTTCTCTCCCGTTGAACTACGATCTAGCCCCAAGTCGATTTCAGCATTGCTGAATCTAAAGGCAAATTGATGGCGGACACCCGTTAGAGAGAGTGCCTGCAAGTATAGTTTTTCACGATTATATTGATAGACACGATTAGCCTTCACCGCCAAATCCAGAGTCTCGTTAAGAGTTAACACTTGGTCGCTTTCACTTTTGTTGCGGTCAAAAATGATCTCGGAACCGTTAATATCCGATGGGGTGCGAGATGAATATTCCGTGTCGATGGAATGCTCCATCCGCGAACCCAACGTATGCTTACTTCGGTTCTGAAGGATTTCGTACACCTCTTTATCCGACGCCCGACGATACTTGTGAGGTTTGCAACCGAGCAAACTCAGAAAGGCGATAACTGATGCAACGCCTAAAAGTAAGTAGGTAAGTCTAATGGGAAATGTTTCAAGCATGCCATTTTACAAACAGCCTTAAACCATAATAAGTTACACACTAATTCCCCTCAACGCGACAATTTTGGATCAGTCGACTTCAGATAAAATAGTTGCATTGGGAACCGGATTGGAAATTGAAGCAGACATTATGGCTGTCTGCCGGAAGTTGTGCGTCCGAAATGAAACTCATGGTTCTGAGATTACTTTCCTCGCCTAATTGAAATATAACATTATTGGCAAAGATATGAAATCCTTTTTCAGCCGATACAAATATCTGTTTTTCCTGCAGTTGGCATGTACTTGGAATTTGGTCGGGGCTCCCGACCGAGAGTCCTTTGGCAAGGAGAAAAGGGAAATTCAAGGTGTTCCCTTGGATGCTTTCGTGCTGGGCAATGAAAACCTTAAGGTGGAACTATGGGCTCGCTCTCCTCTTGTCTACTCTCCTGTCGCAATGGATTTTGATGCGCAGGGACGTCTCTGGTTGACGGAAGGAATTGACTACAACCAAAGGCTTCGAGTCGATGCAGGTCGTTCCATTATTGTGTTGGAGGACAAGGACGGTGACGGAAAAGCTGACTCTTCTCAGGTGTTTGTAACTGAAAAGGAGATTCGACATGCGCCGTTGGGGATCGCCGTATTTGACAATCGAATCGTGCTTTCCACCACTCCCTCCATAATCGTTTATACGGATGTCAATCGAAACGCTGTCTTCGAACCCAAAGTGGACAAACGAGAGGTTTTCCTAACGGGCTTCCAGAACAAAAATCACGACCATACGGTTCATGCAGTGGTGGGTGCTCCTAGCGGACAATGGCATTTTTCTTTTGGAAATTGCGGTGCCGACATCCGAACCAAGGACGGGAGACATTACTTGTCCGGCTGCTACTATGGATATCCGGAAGCAATCGGAAAAGCCAGTTCGGATGGAGAGGTCTACGTCGGAGGGATGACCATGCGGATCAACCCGGACGGAACAGGATTGCACCCGACCGGCGAAAATATGCGTAATCCTCACGACATGTTCGTAACCTCGCAGGGTGATA
>CALBIN010000090.1 GCA_937893275.1 uncultured Opitutia bacterium
CAAGGGAAAAACGTTGGCTGCACCGGTACAAGTCATCTGCCTTTCCTGCAAAGGCGACACCCGACCATTGGGATAAAGAATGAAGACCTTCACGCCCTTTTTGCCAAGTAGACCTGAAATGGCCGCCGCACCCGTGTCTCCGGAAGTGGCGCCTAGGATGGAAAGATTTTGGCCCGTGCGGCTGATCTGTTCCTCATACAGGTTGCCGAGCAACTGTAAGGCGAAGTCCTTGAACGCGAGCGTGGGACCATGAAAGAGCTCAAGTACGGACAGCTTGTCGTCAAGATGACGGATGGGAGCGATTTCGGGGTGGGTGAAATTTTCGTAGGAGGCTTCCGTAATTCGGGACAAAATCGATTGCTCGAGGTCGTCTGCAAACAGCTCAATAAAGGCGAGACACAACTCAGGGTAAGAAAGTTTTTCCCACTCGGTCAGAAATGGCCGCAAGTCGGGAAACTCCTCGGGAAGATAGAGACCACCGTCGGGAGCTAAGCCCTGGGCGACGGCCGCGGAAAAGGTGACTGGCGGCGCTTCGCCCCTAGTGCTGACGAATCGCATGGCACGCGAAAGGCGATTTACTTCCCGAGTCCGAAAGCGGCATGAGCCACTCGGGTGGCCATCTCACCATCGTCGGGATTCACCGCCACGGAGATCTTGATCTCGGAAGTGCTGATCATCAGCATATTCACACCGACCTCGGCCAAGGCCTCGAAGAACTTGGAAGCCACACCCGAATGGGAGCGCATGCCAACACCGACCACGGAGATCTTCGCGATCTTCGTACTCCGGCCTAGCTTGCCCCCTCCACCACTGGCAAATTGCTCCTTGAGCGCCTTCTCCGCACGAAAAGCGTCCTCGGACGGCACCGTAAAGGTAAGATTGGCCTTCCCGTTCCTCGCCACGTTCTGGACGATCATGTCAACGACGACTCCAGTCTCGGACATGACCTTGAACACCGCCGCGGCGGCACCCGGACGATCCGGCAGGTCGGTCACGCTGATGCGAACTTGATTATTGTCTATGGCCACGCCGCTTACGAGCATGTCCTCGAGGGATTTTACTTTCTTTTTCACGGTAGTTCCCGTCTTGTTGGAAAAGGTGGAGCGCACTTCGAAGACGACATTGTGCTTTTGCGCGAACTCGACGGCCCGCGTCTGCATAACCTTGGAGCCACTGCTCGCGAGTTCAAGCATTTCTTCGTAACTGATCGCCGGAATCTTGCGGGCATCGGGCACGAGTCGAGGATCAGCCGAATAAACTCCTTCGACGTCGGTAAAAATCTGGCAGGTTTTCGCCTTCAGGGCTCCCGCCATGGCAATGGCGCTAAGATCGGAGCCGCCGCGACCGAAAGTGGTCAGGTCGCCATCATCATCCATTCCCTGAAAGCCAGCCAAAACCACGACCTTGTTTTGCCGCAGGTATTTGCGGATACTCCCGCCCGTGATCTCACGAATACGGGCCCGGGCATGGTTGCCGTCGGTAAGGATTCCGGCTTGCCATCCGGTGATGGAAACGGCGGGAACGCTCAAGGCGTGCAGGGCCATCGCAAGGAGGGAGATCGTTTCCTGCTCCCCGCAAGCCATCAGCATATCCATCTCCCGATCATCGGGTTGCTTACGAATCGCATTGGCCCGAGAGATTAACTCATTCGTCACGCCGGCCCGAGCAGAAACAACAACCACCACCTTGTGGCCTTGGTTCCAAGTGCGCTTCACTCGGCGAGCGACGCGCTTGATGCAACTGACGTCGGCGAGCGAGGTGCCACCGTACTTCTGGACGATTAGATTCATTAGGAATTATCCTTACCGTTGGGATCGAACATGCGAAAGAGGACGGGAGCTTCTAGGACTCCGGGCAATTTTTCCAGCTTTTCCATCGCCAAGGCCATGGAATGCTCGTTCGTTTCATGCGTGGTAAGGATCAAGGACGCCGCATTGCGACATTCCTTGAGAGCTTGAGAAACCGTGGCTATGCTCACCTCTTGATCGGACAAGGCTTCCGCTACTTGAGCCAACTGGCCCGGGCGGTCGTCCACCGTAAGGCGGAGATAGAAGGAACCTTTCACCTCTTGAGCAGTAGCGGGGGAACATTGGTCGGGCGTGACGTGCAAAAGCTTCGGCGGCGGAGCATCCCCCGTGATGGTCTTAACTATGTCGACTATGTCACCGACGACCGAGCTGGCAGTCGGGTCTTGCCCCGCGCCGCGACCAGTCAGCACTGTAGTACCAACGGCCGTGCCCGTTATGCTCACACCATTGTAGACGCCGTCGGTTCGGGCAATTATTTCATCCATCGGGACGAGTGCCGGATGAACACCTACGGAAACGTGATTGTTGGAAAAATTTCGGCGGATCACTGCAATCAGCTTGATCTTGCAGTTCAGGTCGCGAGCCGCTTGCAAGTCCTCGTTGGAAATTCGGCGTATGCCCTCGATCGGCATTTCTTCGATGGGAAACCACATTCCATGGGCGAGGTAGGCGAGAATTACCGCCTTGTGGGCAGCATCGACGCCATCGAGGTCCAACGCTTCGTCCGCCTCGACGTAGCCGAGAGAACGGGCATCATTCAGGACCTCCTCGAAAGAAGCTCCTTCCTGCTCCATGCGGGTCAAGATATAGTTGGAGGTGCCGTTGAGAATGCCGTAAACGAGCGGAAACTCGTTCGCGACCAGACATTCACGCAATACCTTGATGATCGGAATACCGCCCGCAACGCTGGCCTCGAATGCGTAGCGGACGTTTGCCTTTTCCGCAGCCTCGAACATTTCCTGACCATGCTCGCAGATGAGAGCCTTGTTCGCCGTCACCACGTGCTTGCCGTTGGCGAATGCCCGCAAGGTCAACTCGCGAGCCAGCTCAACCCCGCCCATCAATTCGCAAATCACGTCGATGTCCGGGTCATCCACGATGGATTGGGTATCAGTGGTAAGCTGGTCGGAGGAAATCTCGACCGCCCGTGACTTGGAAAGATCACGCACGGCGGCTCGAACAGGCTCTAAGGAAACGCCGAGAATGCTTTCGAGGGAACTTGCGTTTTCAGTCAACTGCTTCCAAGCCCCCTGCCCCACCGTACCGAAACCGAGAATACCTATGCGAATTACTTTTTTCTCACTCATGTCAGTGTCGAATTATGGTATTGGAGTCCGATTCGTCATTATTGTCACGGCCGAATCGACTTTCGGTGCCTTCGCGAAGACGAGTGATGTTGGAACGATGTCGCCACCCGATCCAGCCCATGACGAGCAAGGCGAGGCCCACTTCAGCCCAATGGGAACCCGCGGCCCCCACCAAGGTCAGGACGAGTGCGCTCACTGGCAGGCTAACCCCGAAACCGATCGAGGCCACCGCCACGTAGCGGGTGGCGTAAAAAAGAATGGCCCAAGTGACCAAGCCGATCAGCAGAGAACCCGGCATCACGCCTAGCAAGCCCCCCATGGTGGAGGCCACGCCCTTCCCCCCCCGAAACCGGGAGAACACCGGGTAAGTGTGACCCAACACAGCCGCGGGCAAACCCCACAGGCCAAGCAGCGGATCCTCCGAAAAGACGAATAGTGGAAACAGAAACCAAGTAGTGGCCACCAGCCCCTTCAGGAAATCGAAGAAGAATACAAGGTATCCCGCCGTCTTTCCAACTTCGCGAAGAACGTTAGTGGCGCCCGGATTGCCGCTTCCCACGCTAAAAATGTCCACGCCCGACCGTTTCGCGACGATGACCGCAAACGGTATCGATCCCAAGAGGTAACCGACGATCAATACGGCTATGTTCTCAACGGAGAGCATGGTGGGTAGGGTAAAAGTGGAGTGAGATCCCGAATTAAGGGAAGTTCAGAAGCTAGGGTTGTGAAGTATTATATAAAAAGTTGTTGAAGGTCAGGCTAGACGAGCGATGCGGGCCTCATGGATATCGGGGTCGGCCTCCAGCGAGGAGAGAGCCTCGGCGGCAGGCTCACCGTCCAGTTCGCAAATGGTGAGGGCTAGTTCCCCGCCCTCCGCTCGGCTCAAAGACATATTGGCGATGTTCACCTCGTGTTGGCCGAGAATGGTCCCCAACTTGCCCACAATGCCGGGCTTGTCGGTGTTGCGCACTACGAGGAGAACGTCCGTGGGGTGCACTTCGATGGCGGTGCCGTCCACCTCCACGATGCGCGGGTCGTTCGCCTTGCCGAGCAAGGTGCCGCGCACGGAGCTTTGGCGTCCACCGGCCTCGGTGACCTTCACTTCGATCAATTGGTTGTAGTCGGTGTCGGAAGAAGATTTCGTGACCTCCACGTCGATTCCAAGGGCCTTCAGTTTGTAGGGGGCGTTCACGTCGTTCACGCCCTCGTCTCCGGCAATGCCGTGCAACCATCCTTTTTGAACGGCGCGGGTAAGGGGCACGGCGTCAAGATCCACGATGCTTCCCCAGTACACGATGCTTATGCTCTCCACCTCGCCATGGGCGGCTTGCCGGGCAAAACTGCCCAGGCGCTGGCAAAGATTCAGGTAAGGCGCAAGCGCCGCCACGTCCTTCGGGTCCACCGAGGGCATGTTGATCGCGTTGCGGATACGCCCGCCGCGCAACACGTCGGTCACGGCTTCCGCGATCTCTAGTCCTACGCTATCTTGAGCCTCCATCGTGGAAGCTCCCAGATGGGGCGTCAAATTCAGGTTTTCGATGGAACGAAACTCATGGTCCTCGGGTAGGGGCTCGGTCTCGTATACGTCCAATCCGGCCACGGCCACCTTGCCCGAGCGCAGAGCATCCGCCAAGGCGCTCTCCTTGATAATTCCCCCACGGGCGCAATTGAAAACGCGCACCCCGTCCTTCATTTTGGCGAAGGCGGCCTCGTCCACCATGCCGTTCGTTTCCTCCGTCTTCGGCATATGGACGGTCAAATAGTCGGCCCGGGTGAAACCTTCGTCCAGCTCCACCTTCTCAACCTCGAGCTCCTTCGCTCGGGCTTCGGTCAAGTACGGGTCGTAGGCAAGCACATCCATTTCGAAGGCTTTAGCCCGCTTGGCCACCTCGGCCCCGATGCGCCCGAGTCCGAGCACCACCAAGGTCTTGCCTCGCAACTCCGAGCCCTTCAGCTCCTTGCGCTCCCACTTGCCCTCGCTCATTCCCACGGCGCCCCTCACCACCGGTCGGGTGCCGCAGAGCATATGGGTAAAAGTCAGTTCAGCCGTCGCGATGGTGTTTCCGCCCGGCGTGTTCATCACGATCACGCCCGCCTCCGTGGCCGCCTCGATGTCGATGTTGTCCACGCCCACGCCTGCCCGGCCGACTACCTTCAGCTCCTTCGCCACGGCCAATACCTCGGGCGTCACCTTGGTTTCGCTCCGCACAATTATGGCGGCGGCGTCCACGGCAAGCTCTTGGATTTGCTCAGGTGTGGAGCCATAGGCTTCCGTAACTTCGAAACCATCCTGATTCGAAAGGTATTCCACTCCGCTGGCGGAAATGCGATCGGCGACGAGAATCTTCATCGATTTGTAGGGAAAAAGCTTAAAAACATGGCGATTTTACGAAAAAAGGCAACGCGGAAACCGAAAAGGCGATTTTCAGTCTTCACCCCGGATCCAACTTACTCCATGCTCGACCCCCTCATGTTCGAATCCCTCACCGACAAACTAGGCAAGACGCTCCGCAACCTGCGTGGCGTCGGCAAGCTATCCGAAGACAACGTATCCGACGCCCTCGCCGAGGTGCGCAAGGCTCTCCTCTCCGCCGACGTTCACTTCAAGACCGCCCGCGAATTCGTGGACGACGTCAAGGAAGCCTGCCTCGGGCAGGAAGTCCTCAAGTCCGTCTCACCCGGCCAGCAGGTGGTCAAGATCATCAACGACGAGCTCGTCAAACTACTCGGCGAAGGTTCCACCTCCCTGCGCGACGACCGCCCCCTCCGCATCCTTATGGTCGGCCTGCACGGCGCGGGCAAGACCACCACTAGCGCCAAGCTCGCCAAGCGCCTGGCCAAGGACGAGAGCAAGCCCATGCTCGTCGCTTGCGATGTATACCGGCCCGCCGCCATAGACCAATTGGAAACCCTCGCCAAGCAGGAGGACTTCCCCTGCTATGCCGACCGCTCCTCCAAAGACGTTCCACGCATCGCCCGCGCCGGCTGGGAACAGTCCAAGAAGACCGGGGCCGACGTCGTCATCTTCGACACCGCCGGACGCCTCCAGATCGACGACGACCTCGTGGGCGAGCTCGAACGCCTCAAGGCCGAGATCGATCCCCACGAAATTCTCCTCGTGGCCGACGCCGCCCTCGGACAGGAGGCCGTAAACGTGGCCAAGACTTTTCACGAGCGCCTCGGCCTCACCGGCATAGTCCTCACCAAGATGGACGGCGACGCCCGCGGCGGCGCCGCCCTATCCATGAAGAAGGTCACCGGGGCCCCCATCAAGTTCATGGGCACCGGCGAAAAGATCGACGACTTCGAGCTCTTTCACCCCGATCGCGTCGCCTCCCGCATCCTCGGTATGGGCGATGTCGTCTCCCTCGTCGAGAAGGCCCAGGAGAACCTCGACCAGGACGAGGCCGCCCGCATGGCCGAGAAATTGGCCAAGGCCGAGTTCGACTTCGACGACTTCCTCTCCCAAATGCGCCAGATGAAAAAGCTGGGCTCCGTCGGTTCCATCGCCCAGATGCTGCCCGGCATGGGCAACGTAAGTGTCGGAGACAAGGAGGACGCCGTCCTCGCCCGACACGAGGCCATCATTCTTTCCATGACCAAGCAGGAGCGCAGCGTGCCCCGCATCCTCGGAGGCTCCCGACGCAAGCGCATCGCCGACGGCGCCGGCGTCCAGATCAAGGACGTAAACCTCCTCATCAAACAATTCTCCCAGATGCACAAGATGATGAAGAAAATGAAAGGCGGCAAGATGCGCAAGATGATGGGCGCACTAGGCGGCGGGATGGGTGGCGGTATGCCCGGCGGTATGCCCGGAGGTATGCCCGGAGGCGGAGCCGGCATGCCCGACCTCGCCGGCATGGACCAAAAGGAACTAGCCAAACTCGCCAAGCAGTTCAAGTAAGGCGGATCATTCCCACACTTCGCTCCACCTCCCTGTCATTGCGAGCCACGAAGTGGCGTGGCAATCCAGCCGACACTTTGGCATCCCGAACTACGATACAGACTGGATCGCCGCGTCGGCCCTACCGGGCCTTCCTCGCGATGACAGGTTGAACCCTAGGCAATCCTACTTGTTGCGCTTCCGCAGTTCCTCCAAATTCGTCTTTCGAAACACTCTCGGAAATGCTTGTTGAACATGCTTCGGATGGCGCGTCAAACGAATCGTTTCGACGGCCTCGATCCTCTTCTCGGGCGGTTGCCTGAGCCAGTAGTCCAAATCGCCCTTCGGCTCGCGGAGCTTCCTTTTCCTAGCAAAGGTCATGTTCCAAACAACATATAGCGAGAGATCGGTCCGGTCAACCTTCGAGCACGCTTCATTCGCCAAGCTCGCCAAGCAGTTCAACTAAGGCGAACCTCGCCTACTTCTTCCCCCTCCCCTGTCATTGCGAGCCACGCAGTGGCGTGGCAATCCAGCCGACACTTTGGCATCCCGGACTACGATACAGACTGGATCGCCACGTCAGCCCTGCGGGCTTCCTCGCAATGACAGGTTTGGACTGGGGCCGACCAGCCTTTTCCTCCCTTCATGCTCTTCATCGTAAAAAGAACATCCATCGTCTTTGCGAAGATCAGCTTGAGCTCAAAGCACGGAACAAGGCCTGAATCTTTTCGGGATCCTTGATACCGGGAGCGGACTCGACGCCGCTGTTGGCATCTATGCGATCGGCACCGGTGGCAGCGATGGCAGCGAGGGCGTTCTCGGGGGATAGCCCCCCGGCGAGAATCCATTTCTTTTCGGGGAAGCGTTCCTTCAAGTCGGCGAAGCGCGACCAATCCGCAGTATGCCCGGTGCCCCCGTAGGCATCCTCGGAAAAGGCATCGATAAGGAAAGCCTCGGCGAAATCCAAGAGGTCATCGGGAAAGGGTTGATCGGGCGGCAACTTGGGAGCGAGCCAAAGGTTTTCCCGGCCCACGATTTCCGCCCATTCCGCAATTCGTTCGCGGGGAATATCGTACGGGAAGTGGAGCTGGTAGCGGGCAAAGCCTCCCGTGGCCATGCGCGCGAGGCGTTCGGGATCGGGATCGACGTCCACGGCGACGGGGCTTTTCGACGGGCACGGGCAGGGCCGCCATGAGGGCGCCGACCTGCTCCAGAGTGATTGC
>CALBIN010000091.1 GCA_937893275.1 uncultured Opitutia bacterium
CCTCCCAACAGGCAAACGTAGAGGCCTCTGTCGACGTTCAACGTGACGCTGGAATTGGCATCGGCGCCGTTTCTCCAATGCACGGTGCCGTTGGCATCCCGCAGGGCGAAGGTGAACTGGGCGTTCCCTTGGAAGTTGAGACCGTTGATGGCGACTTTGCCCGAATAAGGGACGGGAGCGGCGGATAGGATCGAAGGGAGCAGAAAGAGGAAGAGAAGGAGGCGAAGGTTTTTCATGGCTTAATTGGGAATAATAGGATGGTAGATTGCAATTGCACCGTTGCAAGGGAAATATCGCCGATACGACGGGATGCCCACACTCCTGTCATTGCGAGCCCGTTAAGGGCGTGGCAATCCAGTCGGGGTCGTTACGTGGGATGCCGGGGCGATGCGGGGGTTGCCGAGTGGTTCCGCTGGATTGCCGCGTCGCTGTGCTCCTCGCAATGACAATAGACGGATATCATCGGTTACTCGTCGGCCATGCTCTTTCGCACGGAAAAAGCCTTCTTTCCGAGCCCGAGAGCCTCGGTGACTTTTGCGGGGAAGGGATCGTACTTGGCCTCGGGTTGGTAGAGAACGACGCGAGCTCGCTCGGCGGCGAGCGCCACGGCTTGCGGGAGGTCGAGATGGCGAAGAACGTTCAGGTAAGCGGGACCTTGCATGTGGGAGGCAGGGAGACCGTGAAGGTCAAGACGAGTGACGTTGGGAAGGTGGAGGGAGGCGTAGAGGAGGTTGGCGGCCATGTGGCCATGGGCCTGCATCCACAAGGGCACTTTTTTCATTCCCTCGATATCGCGGAGGACCTTGGCGGAGCGGATTACGTCATAGACGCGCATGCCGTCGAGAGTCTGGCCGAGGAGATAGAATCGACGGAGAACGTGGTTTCGCTTGCGGGTGTCTCCGGACCATGCGGTGGGACCTATCCCGCGGGGGGCGACGTAAGCCATGGCCCAGTCTTGGTTATCGAACATGCGTTTTTCGGAGCCGAAGGCCTCGGCATCGTGGGCGGGAAGTTTTTTCGCGTCCTGCCCCCCGAAGGCCTCGGGGAAGGGTTTGGCGTAGGTGGCGGCGAAGTCGCCCCACCCTTCCTCGTCCAGAACGTTGAGGACTACGAGATCGGCATCCTTCAGGGAGAGATTCTTGCGGTGAGCAACGAACAGGCGAAGCTCCCAAGGTTGCTGCGAAGTGAAATCGTGGGCGGCGAGGCGGATGCCGTCGGCTTGCAGATCGAGTGCCTTCTTGTTGACGAGTTTATCGGGGCTATCCGGCCAACCCGCAAAAACATGCTGGTCGAGCCCCGCCATCGCTGCCTTGCGGTAGGCGTTCCAACTGGCCTTGTCCTTGGGCACGGGCGGAGGGGCAACTTGCGGAACGAAGGTATCGTGGATATTGCTCGTGATCTCGTCTGCAGGCAGTTTTTCGAATACCTTGAGATCCTCGGGCTCGAAATACTTGACGGCGGGCTTGTCGATTAGCGGATTTTCCTTCTTCAGGAAGCGATTGAACCAGGAGAATGCGTGGACGCGTAGATCCTGAGTGTCCTTGTGCGGGCCCTCGGTTATGTGAAGGCCGAGGTTGTTGGGGACTCCGAGCATGTCGTAGACCCGTTTCGTCTTGCGGTGAACTTCGACCACGCCATCGAGGGGGAATATGCCATCCTTGTCGGTGTTCGAAATGAGGAGGGAGCGAGGCGCGACGAGGGAGGAGATCATGGCGAAGTCCCAGCGGGCGGCGTTGACTTGGTACATGCAGTCGCAATGGCCCTTCACGCAACCGTCGACGACGTGATTGCGCATACTGGTGATGCCGGCCACGGGCACGGCGGCCTTTACGCGCTCGTCGAGGGCAGCGACCCACCAACTGTAGGCTCCCCCACCCGACCGACCGGTGACGCCGATGCGTTCGCCGTCGACCTCGGGTCGGGACTGCAGGTAGTCGATGCCGCGAATGCCGTTCCATGCCTCTACGCCGGCGGGGGTGTATCCTCGTGAAGCCCACCACCACATGTTCTTGGAATAAATGCCGTGGTGCAGACCCTCGATCTCGCCGAGCTGGATGGTGTCGATGGTGAGGCAAACGTAACCGTTTCGGGCGAACCATGCTCCATGGTGATGGTAGTGTACCTTGTTGCCGTAGCTGACGCCTCCCTTCTTAACTCTGCCGTGACCGCATACGTAGAGAATGGCGGGGAATTTCTCCCCCGGCTTGCGCTCCTCTGGCAGGTACAGGTTGCCCGTGACGTATAGACCGGGGCTTGACTGGTAGTGCAGTTTTTCGACCACGAAGCCCTCGCCCTCCACCTTGCCCGTAATGGTGGCCTTGAGATCGGTTCGGGAACGGTTGGGATCGATGCCGAGCATGGAGAAGAGTTGGGTCCGATACTTGTCCTTCTTGGCAAGCCAATCCTCCTTGGTATGGATGCCGTCGAGAAAGGAATTCTCGATCTTGGATGTTTCCAACTCGAAGTATCGCTTGAGCAGGTCGTCTCCCTCGGTCCCATTCAGCAAAGGGACGAAAAGGAGAAGGAAGGCGAAAAGGGTCGAGATCGAGAGGTTCATGAGCACGAGTTTCGGAAAAGGGGAAAAGGCGGTCAAACTCGAAGAAGGAGAAAGATACGATTTCGGAAATGTAGGTGTGCCTGCCAATATGCTCTTGCTCAGGCTTGGATTTGGCTTCATCTCAAAACCGATATGAAAAAGTTCCTCACCCTCTCCCTACTCGCTTGCTTGGCAGGCGGAACGATGATCGCCCAAAAGGCGAAGAAACCGGCTCGCGTCGGTCCCATGACGCCTATCGAGGACGTCGCAGGCTTGCCGAGAATCCTGATTGTCGGGGATTCCATTTCCATCGGCTATACACTGCCCACCCGAGCCTTGCTCAAGGGAAAGGCGAACTTGCACAGGATTCCGACCAACGGAGGACCGACGACCAAGGGCTTGGCGGAGATCGACAAGTGGCTGGACAAGAGTAAATGGGACTTGATTCACTTCAACTGGGGGTTGCACGACCTCAAGTACATGGGGCCGAAAGGCGAAAACCTCTACCCCAAGGAAAAGGGAGGCAAACCTCAGGTGGCAATCGAGGATTACGAAAAGAACCTAAACAAATTGGTGGCCCGCATGAAAAAGACGGGGGCAAAGCTGGTATGGCGGAACACCACCCCGATTCCGCCGGGCTCGAAGGGACGCTACGTCGGTGATTCCGTCCGTTACAACGAAGCGGCGGCACGAGTGATGAAGAAGCACGACGTGCCAACACTAGACCTCTTTACCCCGAGCAAGAAGAACATGAAGACTTGGATGCGCCCCGCCAACGTTCACTACTTCCCCGATGGCTCCAAAGCTCTGGCGGAACTGGTTGTGGCAGATGCGCTGAAGAGGCTGGGAAAGTAGGCCCCTGCCAGAAGGGTTTCGGAGGTCGCTAAGCGATGGCTTGATAGAAGTCGTCGAAAGACGAGTAACCTGCAAGTTCGGAGCGGGCGTTGTCGCAGCGCTCCTTGGAAGCGATTCCCACGTTTTCGGCGAGGAACAGGATGTAAAGGGCGACGTTCTTGGCGAACAGAAGGCGTCCCTCGTCACTGATGGAGTAAAAACGAGACCGCTGAACGTACCCTGCGGGCGAATGATCCCCGAGGGCTGCTTTTTCCGGCCTGCCGTCCGCGGCAAGAACGTAGAGGAAGTTGTACTCGAACCAAAAAACATGATCGGGCGAAGGGTTCAAAGCCTGCAAGGCCGATCGACAGGAATCGGTATCGGTATAAACTTCGGGATCGGCTCCGGTGGCGGACAGGGTGTCGGAAACGAACTCGCGAGCCATTTTGCGCTCAGTATCGTCCTCGGCGAAACATCCCGCAACAGCCAAATCGAGAGTAAAGGCGTACCAATCTCTCCAAAGGGATTGGTCGGACGCATCGGTCGAGGCGTGAAGAGCGACGCCCATCTCGTAGGTATAGCGACCGCTGGTCTTTATCTCAAGCCTGCTGCCCGTCATTTCGCCGACGACTTGGTAGTTTTCCGCGGATTTGCCCGAACCTGAGTGAAAACCGATGGAAACCCCGAACTTCTCGCAGACCGACCAGATACGGGCAACCATGCTGCGAAGCTCGTCGTTGTCCGGGTAGGGAATGTTTTTCTGGAAACCGAAGGCAGGAGCGACAAAGTGGATCGGCATTCCCATCTCGAAAGCAAGAGCGAGCATGACCGCGGTCGTCTCGGGAGTGGTGAGGCCGGGAAGCTCGTCGATGGAAAGCTCGCGAAGGTACTCACGGCCAAGTTCCGTGGTGAAGGCGGTCTCGCGGGCAACGCGATACTTGTCGTCGCGAACCTTCATTTTCTGCATGGCGGGCCAAACATAGGCGAGCAAGCCGTTGAACTCGTCTTCAGTCGGAGTCAAACCCGCTTCCTCCACTCGTCGACGAGCAGCGTCGACAAGGTCTGCAGGCACATTCTGGGTAACGTACATACTCTTTTCAACAGGACTTTCGGACACCTCGGTCAGTGCAAGCTCAGGAGAAATGTCGAAAGTGATGTAACTGGCAAAGAGGCATCCCGTTACCAGTTGATCTTCCCGGACGTCGAACTTGCCCCCGATGGGCTGGTGGTCGGCATTGAAACTCCAGGCAAGACCGAGCTTGTGGAAACCGCTCTTCAACTTGGCTAAAATGCAGCCATGTGTCATTCCCTCTACGCTTTGCCCCTGATGACCTTCGGGAACGTCGCAACCGATGAAGGGGAAAGGAACGGAATCGAGGCGGTCGGCGAGCATTTCATCGACATCGTAGACGAGTTCGCGAGGTATGCTGTTCTGGTTGGCGGTAAGGCCTTGCCCGAGACGGCTCATGGCCCAGTCCACGCCATCCCAGTGGAGGGTGGTGAAGCGTGCGCCGATGCCCAAAGTAGATTTCCCGAGGTCTGCCCCCGAACTCGGGAAAATAGAGCAATTTGAATCGGCTTCCTGAAAGATGTTTTTGATCCGGATCAAGTTCTCGAAACTGGCGGGGAAGTAGACCTGCCCGTTAATCTCCGTACGATTCTCCAAGATTTGTTCAACCCCGGCAGCGTCCGGATCGGCAGGAGTTAGGCACCATGCATGGTCTCCATGCGCATTTTCAACGAGACTCCATGCGCCATGGGAAGTGGATACTCCGCTCTTGTCGTGATTGACGATGCCAGAATCCGAGGCCAAGTCCACCTGCAAGCCCTCCCAGTCTATGCAGAAATCAGGACTGACGCATGGATTGTCGGAAATTCGAAGAGCGTTATCGAGAAGGAACTTATTGATTGGTTTCATGAAGAAATAGAAAAATTCAACATAAGAAGCACAGCATAACGGAAAAGGCGATTCCCCTCTTGTGCCGATCGGACGAACTTCATTAAAACTCCCGGAAGGAGCTACCCTTGAGATGCGCGTTTTTTAGCGACCGCCCGCTTTATCATCTCGTCAGCAACGACTCCGGCCAAGATCACGGCACCTATGATGGCGTATTCGATGTGGGTAGGTATCCAGTCCACAAGCACGATCATGTTTCTCAACACCTGCATGAGGGCCGCCCCAATAACCACGCCAAGTATGGTGCCCGAGCCACCACGTAAGCTACAACCCCCAAGGACAGCAGCTGCAATGGCGTAAAGTTCGTAAAAGTTTCCGAAATCAACGGGTTGAGCCGAATTCACGTCGAGTACGAACAGAAGGCCGCCAAGCCCCGAGCAGAGGGCACAAATGACATAAGCGAGAATGACCATCTTGTCCACGTCGATGCCACTGAATTTGGCCGCTTCCTCGTTATTTCCAAGGGCCAAAAGATATCGGCCGTATATGGTCTTGTTCAGGAAAACGCCAGCCAACACAGCGACCACGACTAGGAACACGCATGGCATAGGAAAATTAAAGCCAAATAATGGAATTTCTCCCGTGGCCAGTTCGCGAATCCCCTTGAAGTCCGTACCGAACCCTTGAGACTGATCCCCCGTGAACCCGCGAGTGATTCCGCGATAAAGGAGGAGCCCGCAGAGCGTAACTACAAAGGGTTGAAGCTTTACCTTGGCAACGAGAATTCCGTGAATCAACCCCACCGCCAAAGAGAAACCGAATACGGCCAAAAGAGCTACAGGAACCGAAACTTCTTGCTCTACCAACAACCACGGAAGTCCGCATCCCACCAGACAAATGACTGACCCGATGGATAGATCGATTCCGCCGGTAATTATAACGAACGCCACTCCTATGCTGATGATCCCGAAAAGAGCGGTGCGGCGAAGGACGTTTTCCAAGTTGTAGGACCCCCAGAAAACGTCGCTCATGATACTGGTCATGACGATTACGCAGACTAGAATGAGAAAGATACCTTGAATTTTCTTCATGGGAAAAAGTTGTAGATTGTAGTGTTCAGGCAGCTTTTCCTAAAGATTCCGAGTTACCCGTAGCGAGCTGCATGACGGCTTCCTCGCTAAGCTCTTCGCGAGACAATTCACCCGTCATCCGTCCCTCATGCATAACAAGAGTCCGATCGGACATGCCGAGCACTTCTTCCAGTTCACTGGAAACGAAAAGGATGGCGACGCCCGCATCAGCCAATTCCTCCATAAGTGCATAGATTTCTCGCTTGGCCCCGACGTCGATCCCACGAGTGGGCTCATCTAGCAAGAGGACTGCTGGTTTCATGGTGAGCCATTTGCCGAGCACGACCTTTTGCTGGTTACCGCCGGACAGGTAACGAACAATTTGATCATCACCGGGAGTTTTTACGCGCATGCTCTTGACCATTTCTCGTGTAATTTCGAGTTCCTTGGCGAAATCGAGAAAGCCCCACTTTTTTTGATCCCTCCAGAGGGCCGCTAGGCTCATGTTTTCTCGAACGCTCATATCTATGACGAGTCCCTGTTGCTTACGGTCCTCGGGAGCCAACGCCAAACCTGCCCGAATCGCATCGAGAGGAGAATTGATCTCAGATGGTTGTCCCTTGATCGCGATGGAACCGCCCAAAGCCGGCGTAACGCCGAACAAGGTTGCCAGCATCTCCGTGCGCCCTGCCCCCACCAAGCCTGCCACACCCACAATTTCGCCCGCTCGCAGGGTAAAGTCTATGGCATGATCGGTATGCTCGGGGGTTCGCAAACCCTTTACTTCAAGCACTACCTCGCCCGGTTCCCGTTGCTTGTGGTCGTAATATTGGGAAATTTCGCGCCCAATCATGAGGCGTACCATGGAGTCGTGAGAAATTTCTTCTCGGCTTAACTCGCCGGCGTTTTCGCCATCGCGAAGAACGGTTACGTGATCGGCTAACTCGGTGACTTCGCCGAGCCGATGTGAGATATAAATGATGCTCACACCGCGGGAACGCAAGTCCTTGATCACCTTGAAGAGGTATTCCGTTTCAGCCTGCGAAAGACTGGAAGTCGGCTCATCCATAATCAGAATGCGTGCGTTGATGGATAACGCCTTCGCGATCTCCACCATTTGCTGTCGCCCGATCGTGAGGTCTTCGACCAAGGTCGTCGGGTCCAAGTCGAGACCGACCATTTGCAGATATTTATACGACTCCTCGTTGATGCGGGCATCATCGATCAAACCGCCTTTCAAAAGTTCACGTCCGAGGAAAACGTTTGCCCCCACGCTCAAATTGGTGGCCAAATTGAGTTCCTGATGGATCAAGGCGATGCCATGGTCGAGGGCTTCTCGAGTGGTATTGATCGAAACGATCTCGCCCTCCATTAGTATTTCACCCTCGTCGGGAGGCTGGACACCAGCCAGAATCTTCATCAAGGTACTCTTGCCGGCGCCATTCTCACCGATGAGACCGAGAACTTGACTCTGCCCGAGGGCGAGGTCGACGCCATTGAGGGCACGGACGCCGGGAAAGCTCTTGCCAATCCCCCGAACTTTGAGCAGCGGGGACACCGGGGAAGCTTCACTCATCCGAAACTAACGGAAAACGGCAATGCGACTATTCCTTGCCCAAACGCTTCTTTAGGGTGGTCCAAAACTCGTCCACATTGGCCTTCTCAATACTTTGGGCGGGAACGCTGATAAACTTGTCCTCGGGTAATGCGACTCCTCCCGATTCACGTTTCTTCCCGATTAGGCCGTCAATCAGTCCTTGGCGACGGAGTTTGGCATTGTCCTGCTCCATCCGACCAACGAAAATCATCAATTTGCCACCATTAGGGAGTGCTTTTTTCACAAGCTCGGCACACATGAGTCCTGCATCGTAGTTGTCCACG
>CALBIN010000092.1 GCA_937893275.1 uncultured Opitutia bacterium
AGCGAGAACTCCTCTTCCTAACCAACCAAGTTCTCCACCTTGTTGAGCAGATCCTCCTCTGCCTTTTGCATCATGCTAGTCGGAAACATAACGAACAAGCTGAAGACGAGCGACACCAAGGTGGTGTCGAATGCTTCGCTCAAGCCACCCGTGACTTGACCTAGTTTTTCTTTGATGACTGCTATGTCGGCGGCGGCGCCCATCTCGCCGCCAAAACTGGATACTGCATCACTGATACCAAGAACGGTACCAATAAATCCAAGTATCGGAATAGCCCAGATGAACACCTTGATGATTACGTAACTGGATTCGACCATAGTCGCGTCGATTTCGGATTGAGAAGACAGCACGTCCGCAGTTTCAGAATGTTTTCGTCGTACTCGAAAGTGTTCCAAGCCCCTTAGGATTCGAGTGATAAGAAAACTTTCCTTAGGATCGAACCCCAACCGCTTAACGTGAGCCTCGAAATGCGAGAGGTTTTCCACGCGAATATCTTCGGATATTTCTTCTGGCAAAACCTTGAACTGGATGACACTCAACTGGTTCATCAGCTTACGTCGCTTAAACCAAAGGATAGCGAACGACCAAAAAGTCAGGTAAGTGAGGACGAAAGGAACCCAGCCTCGATCATAGAAATAAAGATAAATCACATTTGTGCTCTCGGATAGCTGGAACACCAAAATGAAAAGATAGAATGCCATGCCCAACGCGAGTCCAAGCAATGCAGCCTTAGCCATCGGAACGGATGTGGCGGAAGCGTTGTCAAACTTACCCATTTCGCCGGCGCTTCGCTGCATCACATTGATTTGGCTAAATTTTTTCTTGTCCACCGCAATTTTTCGGACCGTTGCTTTTTGATGTGCCATATAAACAATTATTGGGAATTAATGCGGAACCTTCAACGCGAAAGACTGCAAAAGAACAGCCTTTTGTCTTGCTAGCTAAATTTAAATAAACTTTATCTTCTCATCAATGGCGGAAGTAGCACTGAACAAAGACGGAAAACCGCGCAAGAAGGGAAGCGGCAAGACGAGAGGGGCTGGCTGCTACGCCAAAATACCGTGGTCCGACCTAAAAAAGTTCATTGGGGCCGAAGTTTCCATCCCGGTCAGCAGAGTGTGGCTGCGAAACCTGAATGCCGATCTCGACAAGTATGTTGACCAGTCACCAAATCCTTTGCCGGAACCTAGCTTAGGCGAAAGCCTTACCCCATCTGCCAGCACCGCCGAAACCTTGCCCGATTCAATACCCGAGCTTCCAATGGAGTTGGAAGAAATCGTAGCCATTTCTGAACCGGAGTCGCTGGAATCAGATGATTCATCCGATTTCGCAGAAACAGAGATTCCAGCAGTTCCCGAACCAAATACTGAAGAACCTGAAGAAGCTCCGGAGAAGGATGATTCTCATGACAAAGCGAAGGACGAAAACGAAGAGATTGCCACGGGGAATTCGTTAGCGGGAATAGCCTACCGTTACTCCCAGAACTTCGATCTTTAAACCCCGATTGGATTACAAGATCTGAGCAAAAACGCTAAGGTTTTACTGCAGGCCCGAATGGATCGGCTGGTAAAGGTGGCTCACCTCCGGGAACAGGCATAGGCGCAGGGCCACCGGGGGCAGGTGCAAAAGGGTTAGCTGGCATTGGGACGTTTCCTCCGGGGGCAGGTCCGCCAGGTGCCGGGGCAAAAGGATTTCCTTCAATGGGATCGGGACCGGCAGGAGCAGGAGCAGGAGCATCAGGCAAAGGATCGACTGGTGCGGCGTCCACTCCTCCACCAGGTGCAGGTGGAAAGGGATTTTCCATTGCCGGAGGGTTACCGGGTGCGGGTGCAGGTCCACCAGGTGCAGGTGCAAAAGGGTTGGCCGGCATTGGAGCGTTTCCTCCTCCGGGAACCATTGGCGGCACACCGCCAGGATCAAGAGGCGGCACAAGAGGTTGCTCCATGACAGGGAGACCCAAACCAGGAGGAGCTCCAGGATCGGGATTAGGAACCGCTGCAGGACCACCACCGGGGAATGGAGCCGGCGGCGGCATAGCCGTGCCCGGAAGAGGAGTAGAGGGCAGCACTGCACCCGGCAAAGGGGTGAAAGGCGAGGGAGTAGCCATTCCTCCCGATCCTACGCCCAAGGGGGGAAGTTCGAAGGGTGCAATTTCCGGAGTTCCATCGGTCACAGGGAAGGGTTCGGGCGAAAAAGGAGCAGCTTCCGGTGCTGATGAAATGACCGGACTGGGCGAAAAAGGCTCCGAAGAAGGTTCAAATGTTGGAGCGGGAAAAGCGGAAGCGGGAACGAATGAGTTTTCGCCAGGTAGCGAAGCAGGTTCAGGTTTCTCTGCTTTCACCACATCGGTTTCGGGATTGGCCTCCAAGTCCTCGACCTTGACGTTTCGTACCCACCAGTCACGAAAAACTATGGATCCGTCTTCCTTATATTCTTGAACGGCTCCCCAACGAGTCCCTTTGTGCTCAGGGATAAGAAGGCGACGATCATGATCGTACTTGTGTCGAGCCATCCACGATTTCTCTACTGCGGCAACCCTGTAAGGAGATGCAAAACCAGGAGCACGAGTGCCCCGATACTCGGCAACCGAGCGACAGGAACCAAGAAAGAAGGTAAAGCTCAGCAGACAAGACAACCCTAGGAACAGTGATAACCTTATCGAGTTCATGTAATAACAAAAACGCATCTAAGGCCAACAAGCAAGCGAGGAGTGAGCAAGCGATGGGGATTCATCTTACACTTGAAAGGAGTTTGAGTTTGTTCGAACTCATGCTGAAGCATTCGATTTCACCATTTTGGAGATTACAACGGTAAATCCAGCGTTCGTTAACGTCACAAATAAACTGGAACTGGGAAGGTTCCGGAAGTTTCTGCGTCTTGAGGTTATCCGATATCGTTTGGAAAATAATGGAGTGAATGCGGTCGTAGTTGATTTTTTCCTGTTTGCCGATGGCTTCCTCAATATCTCCACGCACATCGTTCAGACTTTCATGGACGACTCCCGAAAGTCTATCGTAATCAATCTCCGCCAATGGTCGTGCGGACAAAGCTTTCAAGATTTCTTTATTAAAATGAGGCGACTCGCTTGCCGTAGCCACAACAGAGGATAAATCTTGGGGAACCCCGGACGGTGAAACCGAAACTTGACCAGTATCCGATGCACCGGAGTCGCCTGACTCAAAACAACCGCTGATTAGAAAGACAATGAGGAGCAGGAATGAAATTTTCATAGCGAGAGGAAAATGATTGACGATTCAAGCAATGAATCTCGTATTCAAAGAAAACCGAGATAAGCATAAGGTCAAGCTTGAGGTGAGCTTACAATTGGTTTCGGACTTGCCCTTCGCGTATTCGGAATTTGCATGTCGAATCATGAAAGAACAAATACGCTGGGGAATCCTAGGCACTGGTCGCATTGCCAATGCATTTGCAGAAGGACTCTCCGTCCTTTCCGATGCCGAACTGAAGGCCGTGGGTTCGCGAAATCCCAAGACTGCCATAGCTTTTGCCGAAAAGTGGCAGATTACCAATCGTCACGCTTCCTACGAATCCTTAGCGTGCGACCAAGAAATAGACGCAGTCTACATAGCGACACCACACACAGAGCATGCCTCAAATACCGTAACATGCATAGAGGCAGGGAAAGCCGTTCTTTGCGAAAAGCCGATGGCCGTAAATGCCAAGCAGGTTCGGCATATGGTCGATGTGGCTCGAACCAAGAAAACATTGCTGATGGAGGGGATGTGGTCACGATTTCCACCCGGAATGGCGAAGGTTCGTGAACTCGTTGCCAACGGAACCTTGGGAAAACTTCGCTCCCTACAGGCCGATTTCGGCTTCAAGGCCAAGAATCGCGACCCAAAAAGCAGATTGCTAAACATGGAATTGGCAGGCGGGTCGCTTCTGGACATTGGTATTTATCCGATATCCCTATCCTCCATGCTCTTTGGCAAACCGGAAGCAATCGTCACCACTTGGCACAAAGGCGAAACAGGAGTGGACGAGCAGGCGGCATATATCTTTCGGCACGACGAAGGAGCACTTTCCATCATGCATTCTTCTCTCGAGGCTCAAACCTCTCAGGAAACAGTACTTGCAGGCAGCGAAGCGAAGTTGAAAATCTCGAGACAGTGCTGGCGTCCCCAAGAATTAATCTTAACACGCAATGACGAATCTGAGGAAATTTTTGCCCTACCCTTTTCGGGTAACGGTTTTAACTATGAAGCCGCAGCATTCATGAAATTGCTTCGAAATGGCCAATTGGAAAGCGACGTAATGCCCCTCGATGAAAGCATTTCAATAATGGAGACCTTGGACGAAATCCGTGCCCAATGGGGATTACGCTACCCTTTTGAATAAAATAGCCTCATTCGCGACCCTTCACATCGGGCCTTGCATACCAAAAGTTGCAAAAGCGTTTGGACCTTAAAACAAACGGAAAAATCATCGGCAATAGAATCACACCAAATATCCGAGCTTTGGAATGCCAAAATAGCTTGCGAGAAGAAGTCACAACAGGATGACACTTCAGTATCCGAAAGGCGTAACCGCTCTTTCGACACCACCTTTTCAGATCCATAGATAGAAAAATCTCCTCCCCTGCAAAAACTTTCTGGGAAAATCCCCCTATGGACTCAAAGGCTTCCCTTCGACAAAAGATAAAGCTCCCGGCTGCCATACGAAAAGAACGGGAAACCCAGTTCCAAAAATTGGCAAAAAGTGATCTAACGAGCCTTCCGGCAACTTAGAATCGAAGCGTAACGTAGAACCTCCCGCGCCGATTTCGCCGGCGATCATTAAACTCAGGCTTTTTTTAAGTAGCGGGAAAGGTACAACTGTATCTGCATCCACGAAAAAAAAGTATTTACCCTTCGCTTCTCGAGCACCGGAGTTTCGGGCCCTGGAAATTTGATTGATCGGCTCGAACACGACGCGTGCTCCTGCATTCGTAGCGATCTTGGGCGTACGGTCCACGGAATTGTTGTCGACTACAATTATTTCTCCGGCGATTGGCAACAAATCGTCCATACCTCGACGAATCTCGGCAATAGTTTCGGCAAGAAGAGCTTCCTCATTGTAAGCTGGAATAATTACCGAGAAACTGATCATAGAGCTGCCTCTAATCCTTATCCGGATTTACAATCTCTGAGAAATTAAATCATTTGGAGTTCGGCAATAATGATAACGACCAAGTAATCCAAACGGGTGCATCCAGAGGCAACTGCTAAGAGAACCGAATAATTTCAGCGAACAAAAAACCGATTTCAACTTGTTAGAAATCGGCACACTAAAGCCATTCAAGTCTTGCTGAAACGCTTGGCCCTTCTTGGGACTCCAAAAGCAAGCCCGACCTGCCAACCCTCCAGACGGGAATTGGGTCGGCGACCATATAGATCGCAATCACCTTCGGGCTGAAGAAGCTTGTCACCTTTGACGTCTGCTGCGATTTCTTCCAAGGTAGGTACAGGGTCTCCTCGTTTGGCAAGACCATCTCGAAGAAAGGCGATACGATCCAACTCGGCTTGAGCCGCAAGATTTGCGAGAGATCGGCGGAAATCCGCGACTTCGCCCTCTTCAGCGGGTGCGGCAGCAACCGATTCTTTCGGCAAGTCATACGAGTGAGCAGTTTCTGGTTCCAATTTCTCAGATTCCCCAGAGTCCTGCCCGTTGTCGCCCTCGGCAGTGAAACTCTCTTCGAAGTCATCTATGGAGAAAGGTTCTTCCTCACTTTCAACGCCATCCTCATCCTCCACGGCCGGTGGAATAATCCCTTCCACGGTGCCAGATGAAACATCTGCACTCGAGTCGTTTGCTTCCACGACTTCAGGATCGGCCATGATATCGGCGAGTTCCTCGTCGGAATTAGATGTAGGATCTTCCTGCACTTCGAAAATTTTGTCAGTTTCGGGAGGTAGACCCGTGGAGTCGGGCTGGGGGTCCATGGATGTAAACTTTTACCAGAGAAAGAAAAGTGGCAAGTGAAAAGTTACAGAGCGATGCATAGCAAAAGACTAAATTATTTAGGAATCGGTCGCAATGGCATCAGATGAGACATTGGATTCAGGGGATGTAGGAGATGAATCAACTTCCTTGCCAAAG
>CALBIN010000093.1 GCA_937893275.1 uncultured Opitutia bacterium
GGACATGAAAAGATTAGCGGCACTCGAACCAGACCCTCGTAAAAACGGCAGCCCTTGAACATGAGACCATGATCACCGAGACTTTTCCCCATGGTCGCTTGTGAATACAATCACGGTGTTCTCTATTTCCCCCGCATCTTTGAGAAAACTCAAAATTCGGGCAAATTGAGCGTCGATCTGAGCGATCATCGCATAATAGAGGGCTTGATTACGCTTGGCATCATGCTCCTCAGGCGTTCTGACTTCATCCTGAAAATCGCACAAGGCAAGCTTCTCCTGAGTATTGATGTCGCTCTGGCGAAAGTGCGGGCCCGGCATGGAAGCGGGATCGAATAGATCGGCATAGCTCTTGGGCGGAACAAATGGCGGATGCGGGTCGTAGGGGTTAAGGTTTAGCATCCAGGGCCTGTTTCTTTTTTGAGATAAGAATTCAAGAGCCATATCGGTCGTCCAAGTAGTTTGGTGCAACTCGGTTGGAACACGTTCCTCGTGCTCCCGAAGTGAATCGAGGTCGCCGCCCTTGGATTTGACCCAATCCGCGTAGTCGTGGCCCTCTTTCCAATCGTCCCGTGGAGCATGACTGAATTTCCAAAAAGAAAATCCGTCATCGATACGAGGTTCAGTACGATGCCCGGAACTTTGCAAATGAAACTTACCGACGAGCCCACAATCATAACCACTGTCGGCGATAAGTTTGGAAACAACGGGCGGATACGAAGGGAAACTTTCATTCCCGTTTCGAGTGTTGTGGACACGCGAAGGATACATGCCCGTCATGAAGCTGGAGCGACTAGGAGTACAAATTGGACTCTGGCAATAAGTATGCGTAAAAGCCACTCCACCATCAACCAAAGCGTCTAAGTTCGGGGTACGCACATGAGGATTTCCTAGTGCGCCAATAGTATCGAAACGTTGTTGATCCGTACAGTACCACAGGATGTTGGGTCGTTTATCGCTCACAATAAAGTTTTTTTAATGCAGAAAGATGTCAAGAATTGGTAAACAAGAATAAAAAAGTGATTTATCATAAGGTAGAGGACGAATTCCGTACTTTGCCAGCTCGTAAGGGAAGTAAGACAAGGGTAACGGCCAACAACAAAAACACCAAGGAAATTGGCCGAGTAAAAAGTTCGAGATAACTTCCTCCGGACGCACCCAACCCAGAGCAAAGATTCTTCTCCGCCAAAGGAGCCAACACAAAACCAATTACAAATGCAGCGAGAGGCAACTGGCCTTTCTCCATAAGAAAACCGACCACTCCGAAAACAAGCATCGTCCACACGTCGAACCAACGATTATTGAGTGCAAATGAACCGAGAATACAAAAGACGAGGGTTACAGGAATGAGAACATTGGGTGAAACCTTAGCGAGTCGAGCAACTCTTCTTGCTCCTAAAGTCATAAAGCCGAATGTTAAAATGTTCGCAACAAGAGCAGCGCCGAGAATTGCATGAACAGCCTCTGGGTTTTGACGAAAAAGGAGTGGTCCCGGCTGTAATCCATGTAGAAGGAGGGCGCCAAGAAGTATGGCGTCTATAACGCTTCCGGGGATTCCAAGTGATACTAGGGGAATAAGAGCACCGCCAACCGTAGCGTTGTTGGCGGACTCCGAAGCGATAATGCCTTCGGGGCTACCTTTGCCGAACTCTTCCGGTTTTCGAGAAAAACGCTTGGCTGTCGAATAAGCCGTCAACGAACCTATGTTAGCCCCTACTCCGGGCAGTGCGCCAATGAACGAACCAATGCAAGAGGAACGAAAAAGGTTTCCGAGATGCCCTTTCCACTCGCGCAGGGAAAGCCAAGGTTTATCATCGCCATCTATCCGTTCAATTGAACTAGAATTCCCTTCCTGAAGATCACGCAAAATCTTGCCCAAAGCGAACACGCCGATGAGAACCGGCAAAAGACGAAATCCCGCATCCATTTCGACAAAACCAAAGGTCAGCCGAGGTTCCCCCGAGGCTGGGTGAGCTCCGGGCAATGCGCAAAACATACCGATAAACCCAGCCAACCATCCCTTTGCGGGAGAACTTCCGCCAACGCCCGCAATTAGGGCAAGAGCAAGCAGAGTCATGGAGAAATAATCGAAGGGACCGAGCTTCGTAGACAAATCCGCCAGCGGTTCCGCAAGAGACCAAAGGAAGAGCCAAGAAATTACTCCGCCGACAAGAGAAGCGCCAATACCGAGCCCCAAGGCGCGACCGGGTCGACCGGACTTGGCCATGGGGTAGCCGTCAAGGGTGGTCATTACTGAAGCGGGTGTACCCGGAATACGAAGCAGAGTCGCCGTGATCAGACCACCGCTAACTGAGCCCACGTACATCGAGGTGAGAAGTATGAGTGCATGGGCGGGTTCCATCGAAAAAGTGAGCGGGAGCGTAAGAGCAATGAGCATGGCTCCCGTAAGACCCGGGATAGCTCCAACCGTAATCCCGAGAAAAGCTCCTAATGCCACCAAAGCAAAAGATAAAGGTGAGGCGAGAGGCTGAAGGAAATCAGGCATCTAATTATGGAAGATCCACACCGAGAAAATTCGAAAACAAGGCCTCGCAACCAAATGCCAAGACAAGAGCTGCAATCGACCACGCCACGAGCACACGGCTTCGCCAACCTGAAAGACTAACACCCATCAAAGTAACGAAAAGAAATGTCGCGAGAGTGAATCCCAGCACGCCTTTTTGCATAGATAACAAATACATTATAACTAGCAGGCACACTCCAAATAGTCGTCTGGAGGGAATTGGGAATAAGCGCTTCAGAGAGGTGGAGCTCACCCGCCTACGATCAAACAAAACGGTCAAGCCAAGAAGAATAACCCCTCCGCCTACCCATGCGACAAAAGGAGGCTGCGGAGACTTCACTCCCTGTCCCACTCCACTAAAAAGCCGTTCCCTAGTCGCCAAGAAAATATTTAGTTCATCCCCTGTGAGAAAAATAGGTTCGCGATGTAATTCGGCAAATTTCTCTCTGACGTACGACGTATTCATACCCTTTTTGAAAATTTCAGCTAAAACTGAGACGCGCTCTGGAGGAGTATCCTTGGGAGCCCACCAAAAATGGGTAAGATCATTCACTACATCAAAACCTTGCTCAAGTGCAGTGCTTGTTTCGGGTAAAGCCGAGTGCCGCTCTTTGCCCAGACAAGCAAGAGCACGAACACCTGCTTCTTTAAAGCGAAGGTATTCGGCAATCGAAAATGATGTAACGTCGACATGCCCGCCGAGAAGTGACGCCAACCTATCGGAACCCCCTCCAGTCTGAGAGTAGCGAAACTTAGCTCCATCAAAACCCTTCTCAACCAATAAGCCCGTCAGGTGACTGGGGGCACCTAAATTTGCTCCAAAGACAACGGTTTCCGGTTCATCGCGTATCGTTTCCAGCAAAGTTTTAAGCTCGGCGAAAGGGGAATCATCTCTAACCGCTAAGACCACGCCGTCACGACCTGTCGCGGCAATGGGGACAAACGACTCGTACCCATAGTTAACTTTCCCGAATTGCTTTGCAGTAAATATACCATCGTGAAGAGCGAGAATCTCGTACCCGTCCGGCTTCGAGTTTTTGACACGTCTACTACCAATAGTGCCCCCTGCCCCACCCACATTAAAAACAACTAATGACTGACCCGAGAT
>CALBIN010000094.1 GCA_937893275.1 uncultured Opitutia bacterium
CGACGTGTTGAACATCGAGAACCGTTACAAGGCGAAGCGTAAATAGGCCCTCTTGTCTATCGACCTAGACTCCCCGCATCAAGGAATCCACTGTCCTCGCTTGGGAGTTTTCTTGCGAGGGTCTGGCGGTCCCCCAAGAGAGATTGAATTTTCCTCGATTTCAGAAAGTAGTTTGAATGCAAGCTTCTTCATGTCCTTCACTTTCACGGGATATTCCGCAGCCAAGTCATTATCTTCCGCCGGGTCCTTGGACAGATCAATGAGGACGGGCGCTTTGTTCGTACCGGGGATCTCCTTGACCTTGTCGAGGTAGAGCTTCCAGTCACCGACCCGGATTGCCTGGGGCATCGCCCAGCCATGCCAGTAAAGAAGATTGCTCCGGGGATGAGTCTTGGCCTTGCCTTGCAAGCTCGCCCACAGGTTCAAACCATCAATCTTGGGCACGATGCCCGGCCCCTCCTTCAATTTGATACCGCAAGCGCCGGCAAGAGTGGGCAAAAGATCAATCGCGGTGGTCAGTTTGTCCGTCACCTCGCCGGCTGGGATCACGTCAGGAAAACGAAGGATGCAGGGAACCCGGGTCCCGCCTTCCAAGGCACTCCATTTCAATCCCCGGAAAGGCTCGCCGCTTCCCCACTTCCTCTGACCAGGCTCGGTCCCGTTGTCCGAGATGAAGACCACGATGGTATTCTTCTCCAACTCTTCGTCCTTGAGAACCTCCAGCAGATCGCCAATCCGCCCGTCCAGCTCCTCAACCACGTCTCCGTAGTCGGCATTGGACGATTTCCCTTTCCAGTCGGGGTGCGATTGGGCGGGAAAATGAGGAGCGCTAAAAGGCAGGTACAAAAAGAAGGGATTCTTCTTGTTCGACTTGATGAAGGCGATCGCATCGTTGATGAAATTTTCCGTGAGTCTACGATTATCGAAGGGATCGGCTTCCAATTCCCTTCCCCGCCAGAGCTTCTTGGTCTGGTTGTTGCTCTTGTCGATGAAGTAAGTCAGGTCGAACCCCTGGCCCATGGGATGCAACTCCGGGGTATCGCCCAGGTGCCATTTCCCGATCAGTGCGGTTTTGTATCCGGCTTCCTTGAAGACCTCGCCCATTGTTCGAGCTTGCGGAGCCAATCCGTTTTGGGGTTTCAGTCCGTAACCGACCACGCCTCCGTTCCAGCCGAGGCGCGGAGGATAAGCTCCCGTGAGCAAGGCCATGCGCGAGGGCGTGCACACCGTGGCGCCCGCATAGAAACTGGTCAGACGCAAACCCTCCGTCGCCAGCTTGTCGAGAACGGGAGTCTTTTGTCTCTTGCTCCCGTAGCAGGACAAATCGTTGTAGCCCAAGTCATCCGCCATCATGAGAATAACGTTGGGTTGATTCGAGCCGGAAAGGAAAAAGCCACCGAGAGAAAGGCAAAGCAAAGAAAGGATGAACGACTTGGACATTCCCACTCCCTAGCAAAGGGTAGGTTCCCATGCACTAAAGAAAGCAGCGTCATCTCAAGAAAAGCACTTCAACCGCAAACCCTTCCCCGACCCAGTTTATCGTGAAAAACTTGCGAACCTGAGTACCAAGTATGGCGTCATGTTTAGAAGAAGCACAGCTAGTTTGCAGTAACCCATCATGGTATAATTGATTTCAGCAAAACTCTCTTTCGATATCTCGAACCACCAAGTGTGAGCCCAAAACACCCAATCCTGGGCAAAGAAAATAGCCAGAAAC
>CALBIN010000095.1 GCA_937893275.1 uncultured Opitutia bacterium
GTCCGAGGGTCTCACTGGCCCCGGCGTAAATATTAGTCAACCAATGCCGGCGCAGCTCCTTCTCCTGAGCCTTGTTCCACTTCGCGGAAACCTTCCCCTTGTAGCGCTTCCGCAAATCTTCGGAGAGATCCTTGTTGCGAACTCCCTCGCCCTGCCCTTTCCAGGCCTTCCAAGAAAGGGTCGGATCCTTGGCCGGATTGGTGGTCGACTCGATACCGAAGTGATCCCACCCCATCTTACCTGAAAACTGGGTAAAAGCATAACCCGTCACCTTGTGGCCAGGCTTGAGACCTACCTTGGCGGCGGGAAACTCGAGACGCACCCACTTGCCCTTTTCGGGCAACGGACCCATGTCGACTCGCTCGTGAGTATTCACCTTTCCCCAAGCGATCTTTTCGTGAGCTCCCCAAACAACGCGATGATTCCAGCCACCAACGTAGAATTGCACCATGACGGCCTCCGGTGGGTTTTCGGGATCAAGGTAGCAATGAACGAAAAATTTTCCTCCTTTGGGGATAGCCAAGGGAGTGCCTTCGGAGAACACGTCCTGGCCCCTGGCGTTCTTGGCCGTTCGGGTGATGGCTCGCTTGCCGCTGAAGACCGGGCCTTGCTCCTTTGTGATTAACTGAAGCGGCGGACCGTTGACCTGAAGCTTGCCCTTGGGAAAACCATCCTCGAACCACACGGTTTCCTTGCGTTTCGGCTTGGGCAAGGGATCGAGCGACGCGGGGTCGACATACTTAATCTTGGCCACCTCGGCAGCAACGCGCTGGTTGATCTTGGCGATCTCAGCATTGAGGCCGGCGAGACGTTCGTCGGCGCCTGGCATGGGAACCCGAATAGTCGGTGGCGTATTATTTTTGTTGCCGTCCATGGCGGGATCAGCGGCGCTATGAAAAAACGAGTAGAGGGAATAGTATTCCTTGGTCGAGAGCGGATCGAACTTGTGATCGTGGCAGACGGCACATCCTGCGGTCATCCCCATCCAGACCTCCACCGCGGTCGAGGTACGATCCACGGCGTAGCGATAAATCCATTCCGCCTTGATGCTGCCGCCCTCCCCCGTGCTAACGTTGCAACGATTAAACCCGGAAGCGATGCGCTGGTCGATGGTGGGTTCCGGCAAGAGATCGCCAGCCAATTGCCAGCGGGTGAAATCGTCAAAAGGTAAGTTTTGGTTGAAAGCACGCACGACCCAGTCGCGATAGGGCCACATGGAGCGCTCGTTGTCCAGGTGAAGGCCATGGGTGTCGGCAT
>CALBIN010000096.1 GCA_937893275.1 uncultured Opitutia bacterium
CCACTCAAACGCATTCGAAATACGTTCAGAGCCTGCCGCCGCATGTCCTCAGCTCCCATGTAGATTACGCAGTCGAATCCAAAACGTGCGCAGACCGCTGCAGTAGCGATGCCGTGTTGCCCAGCTCCAGTCTCTGCGATAATGCGGCTCTTGCCCATCTTTTTGGCCAGCAAAGCTTGACCGAGGGCATTGTTGATTTTGTGGGCTCCTGTATGGAGCATATCCTCGCGCTTCAGATAAATCTTGGCTCCTCCCAATTCACGAGTCAGGCGTTCGGCAAAGTACAACCCCGTCGGGCGTCCCGCGAAACTTTTCAATTGTTGCTTTAGCTCTTTCCGGAATGCGGGATCGTTCTTCGTCTCTTCGTATGCAACGGTGAGCTGGTGTAGCGGGTGAGCGAGTGTCTCGGGCACGAATGCACCCCCATAGGGACCAAAACGCCCATGCCTGTCGGGCAGGGAAAAACGATCCAGAGTCGGTTTCGATAGAGTTGCGGAATTCATGTAAGAATTGTCATTCTGTCTAAAAGCCCGGTTTCGTCAAGAAAGCCCTCTCTAAGGAATGCCTTGCCTGTCGAGGGAATTGTCGGCAAGGAAAGGTGCTATGGATCACTCCTTGACCCCGCAAACCGTAATCGTGGTACCGGCCCGGTTGGCTTCCGTTCGCTTCCCCGGCAAACTTTTGGCGGAGGTGTCCGAGAAACCCCTGGTTCTCTGGACAGCCGTACGAATCGCTCGAGAAGCTCCTGAGTTTCCACTTTGGTTTGCGGTGGACAGCGAGGAGATCGGCGATGTCTTGAGCAACGCAGGTTTTTCGACTATTCTTACCAATCCGGACTTGCCCAGCGGCACAGACCGCATCGCGGCAGCCAACGAGATCATCGGGGCGGAACGATTAATCAACGTCCAGGCAGATGAACCTCTTGTCACTCGCAGTCAAATACTCGCCTTGACTGAAGCGATTGAAAAAACCGGGTCCGATATGTCCACTTTGGCCACACCCATAGTCAAGTCGGATGACTTCAAGGATTCGAATGTCGTGAAGGTCGTACGAGACGCTAATGGATTTGCGATGTATTTTTCGCGTGCATCAATTCCTTATCCACGAGACGATTCGGAAGCGGCGGAAAAGAAGACTCTGCCCTTGCTTCGTCACCTCGGAATATATGGCTACACGGCTGAATTCCTTCGCGCCTTTACAGTTCTCCCGCAAGGGAATCTGGAAAAGGTTGAAAAGCTCGAACAATTGCGGGCGTTGGAAAACGGGCGTCGCATTGCCGTGGTATTGACGGATGATCTTTCAATCGGTGTGGATACTCCCGGGGACTTGGAACGGGTCGCTCCTTTGCTCCTTGCTTCGGAAGCAGAAGTCTGATGATCAGGAGTCCACTACTTTTTCGTTACTTGTTCCGAGAGGTGAGCATCGCCACTTCGGTTTCTTTTGCAGTAGTGTGTGTGATTTTATTTTATGGAAATGTCGTCCGGAACGACGAATATTTCCTCCAGGCTCTTTTCCATTCGCCCGAAACCTTTTTCACCCTGTCCGGATTATTGATACCCTATGCCGCCGCCTATGCCTTGCCCTTGGGGTTTGTTGTCGGGCTGCTGCTCTCGCTCGGGCGAATGTCGGCCGACAAGGAAATCCTGGCCATGCGTACCGTCGGTCTAGGCATGGGGACATTGCTTTACCCCGTAATCTTGCTGGCGCTCTTGTTCTCTGTCCTCAGTGTCTTTTTGGTCGGGGAGTGGGGGCCTCGCAGTCGAGCGCTCTTTGATTTGCGAAAAACCGAAATCGTTTTGAACAGCCTCGATCTCATCTTGAGGCGTGACGGTGTTCTGACCTTCGACATTCCTCCCGTAGCCGAGGAAGGAAATGCTCAAGATCCATCAGCCGCTTTACGTTCGCTGATGGGACCCGAGGTCAGGCGATGCGGACTTGCGGCGGGTAATGTGGAAGGCGACGTTTGGCGAGACTTGAGACTTTCCTTTCGTGATGATTCTGACCGTATGGTGGGAGTGCTGTCCGCTCGATCCGCAAAAGTTGGTCGCGATACCGTTCGGGGCGTATTAGCTTTGCATTTAGAGGGAATAGACCTTGAGGGCGACTTCAACTCTTCAGCTTCCGAAAGTGCCCGCAGCCCGTCTTTCGTTGCCTTCGAGTCTTGGAGCGAACCTCTCGAACTGCCCCTCACCGGCGGTTCTGCCCGCACTAGCTTCAAGAGGCTAGGCTACTCTCAGTTGTACCAAGCCTATCTCGATTCGGTCAACGAAGACCAACGCCTAGAGATTGCCATCCTCCTCAACAAGAACCTTGCCCTTGGATGTTCTCCCATTTGTTTGGCGATTATGGCATTGCCTTTGTCCCTCCGGGTCGGTCGTCGAGAAACCATGCTCAACGCCGGCATCGCTCTTTGTTTCGCAATGTTTTATTTCTTCTTGGTCACTTTTCTGCCCGAGGCGCTACGCGATTTCAGTAACCTTCGGCCTGCTCTTTGGTCTTGGGGGCCAAATGCTCTTTGCGCGTGCGGGGGAGCTTGGATGTTAGCGAAACCTGATCGAATTGCAATTTAATGAGAACTTTTTCAATTCGTAAGGTATTGACTTATAAGGCATAGCGAAGCAAATTGAGATTTCCTTTGATAACTTACTAAAAAAAAACGTATCATTTTCCATAGTTTGGCTAATATAGATAAAGCTAGCTTCTTAACATTAACCACTTCATGACCATGAAGATTAAAACAAATCACCCACTTGCCGTCGCATTTTCTTTCCTGCTCGGTTTTATTTTCACCATCTCTCTCGCTGCCGACGAGGTCGCGCAGGTGAGTGGAGCTGCTAGCCTATCCGTTCCCGCGGGATCTTCCTCTAATCCTAGTTACAAGGTAGCTAGCATCGGAATTTCCGGCGACCCTTTATATGAGGGTGCCGTTGCCAGTGTGAGCGGAAACATCCTCACCTTCGAGACAACCACTGATAGTGATGGTGTCACCATCAACCCATTTGTCCCATCCGCCTTAGCCGCAGGAGTCGCTCACTTGAAGGCGGCAATTGGCGGAGGTGCAGTCACAGGTCTTACGGATGAAGGAGGTTCACCCATTTCAGGAACCAATACGGAAAGTTCCGGTTTGGATAATTCCACCCCCCCCACTATTACGATTGACGATCCGGACTCGGGTGACGATGCGGCCACTGCCACCGCCACGGTGTCGGGTGGCAAGATTACCGGGATTACCATAACTAACGCAGGCTCTGGCTACACGACCGTACCTGAGGTAACGGTGAATTGCGGTCCGTATCTCATTCGAGTCACTGAGAGTGGATCCGACAACGAGGGACGCTCTTTTCTTGTTTCTTCCAACACAGCAACGACTATAACGGTCAGTAATCCCAATAGTGATAACCTTTCCAATATTTTTGAAACAGATTACACTGTGGAAATCATAAGAGCTACCACTTTGGGCGAAGCTTTTGGGACGGGGACTCCTCTTCTTGGCAGCGGAAGCAGTCGTGCCGCCGATTTGATCTATTTATGGAGTTCTTCCTCGCGTATTTATGTACCCTACTACCATTTCGCCGGCAGCGGTCGAAAACCCATGGGTTGGTACAATCAATTAAACCGTGCTCCTACTCCTCTTAACGACACAGTCGTTTGGCCTGACGAGGGGTTCATCATCGCTCGTAAAGCTACTTCTGCACTTAATTTGTCATCGGATAGTTCTGTTTTATCTACTGACCAGAAAATGCAATTGCCTGCAGCTGGGGAACAATTCGTAATGAATAATCCCTTCGGGACGGATATTCTTTTTACTGAATTGCTTTCTCCCACCAATATCGGAACTGGTAATGATAAATTCAAGCCTGCGGTCGATGCCAGTGGAGACACTGGTGACAATGTATTTCTGCTTGAAGGAAGCGCTTGGGCAAAGTATTGGTACAAGTCAGGCGTTAATGTCGGTATCACTAGAGTCGCGACTGCGTCTGCTAAGGCTCCTGGAGGCGTAACTATGTCCAGTAGCGATGTATCTTTGGCCTCTGGGTCAGTTTCAAATATTCAAACATGTAACGCCGCTGGTAATGTTGTATATTCTGAAGCTAATGCATCAGATTATAGCAAGGTGACGATCGGAGGAACCGTTCCTGCTGCAGGATTCACTATAACATTCCATGATATTCGCGGTCGCAGAATCAATGAGGATGGAAGTATGGAACTTGATGTTGATCGCAACGAGGTTTCCGCCGGAAACGGTTTGAAAGTTCGTCATCATAACAAATCTTTCAAGGTTGAGGCAAGTGGGGCTGGTTTCGTCGTCATTAAAAAGAGACGTAGTTTTAATTTCGATTCCTCGAGTGGCACTCCTACATGGTCGACGGGTGAAGGCGGGGCAGGCTATACTGGTACAGCCCAAGTCTATTTCATGGGGGGGAATAATGGTACGACTGACGAGAACGCAACTGGCACGGCAACGGTTTCCGGTGGCAAGGTTACTGGAATTACCGTGACTGCTCCAGGTAGCGGTTACACTTATGCGCCACAAGTGATCATCGGAGGAGGAGGATGGAGGAAAGAGGGTGCCGCGGACGCTCCTCAAGACGGCGAGGTTATTGGTGCTGATACTGGTATCTTGCTCGTCCGTGCGACTGGCAGTGGCACGTTAACACATCTTGTCGCCAAAAATCCTATCAAGTAGATAAAAAAACCTTATTCATTACCTCTGAACCCTTCGTGGAAACGCGAAGGGTTTTTTTTGTCTTGTTTACAATGCCTAACTTCGGTCTGTTTATTGCAATTGCGATTCATGTGTTATGGCACTCTATGCGGACTTCGGCGTTGTCGCTCTATATCCAATTTGCGAATGAGATTATTAGCGGAGGGATGAGTTCCGTATTGATCATTTTTTTGCAGTCTCTCTATCATTCTCAATCCGACGAAAACTTTACGCGGCAAATCTAATTAATCACTGACAAGCCTTTGACATTCTTAAGGCGCCTCACCTTTTCCGACTGTAACTGCCCTTGGAGCTTAAATAGAATAAATGCAGAGATTAGATTATATATATTCGATAATTAAATTCAACTACCCGCGACTTATGTGGAACTTTTTTAAAAATTGTATGCCGTTAGGGTTTGTGTCCAAGGTGAATCCTTAAACGGGGTAGCCCAGTGCTTTCGAAGTTCTAAGTAATGTCCCTCTGAAGAGTGCCCACTCTAGAACTGTTCAAATTAAACTCTTTAGCTGGAGAAGCGAAATCTCGATGGGGGTTGAAACACCAACACATCCGTTAAAACCACTTCTTTACGGTTAACTCGATTAGGCGTTTATCTGGATTCCCAGTTCCCCGTTGTTTGACCGTTGAGATAACGGAAGAACATCCGAGTGTCATTTGATCCTAGCTTGGCTGAATCAAACCATAGCCATGTTGAAGTGTTGTTGTCGTGTAGAAATGGATAAATGTCTTTGGCGGTCCAATGCCATCCGCCAAGATAATCAACCCACATCCAGACGGAATCTTCCGAATACGGCACTAAGAACACCCAACCCAAGTTTTCGTGATAAACCCATTGGGTGCCGGTTTGATGCCAGTAAGATCCAAACCACTCTGTCGTCCACCAGTCCCAACCGATGTAGTTGGATCCGGGAATGCGGGCGATCGGTAATTCTTCTCCAGTTCCGACATATCGAAAAACTGCAAAGATTTCGCGGTTGGCCGTTAATGAAACAGTAGTGCTGGGCGAAGAGGAATCGGTTATGTCGTCCCCTTGCCATTCAATGAAAACATAGCCCGTATTTGCTCTGGCCTCGATTGATGGGGATGAGTTTTCGGGAAATTCTCCTCCTCCGTCGACAGATCCGGCTTCATCCGGAAACACCCTCAATCGTAAGGCGAAGGACTCTTGATTGCCGGTGCCACCTTCATCATCGGTAAATCCTGTGGTTAAATCCTCGGGTTGAACAGGCCGACCAGCGTTATTTCCCCATGTTACAAAGTGCTCTTTCAGCTTGTCAGGGTTGTCGCCAATGGTGGTTTTGAGATCGGGATTGAGAGCGAGGTACATGCTCGGGTCGAAATTTGATAGTGCTTCGGACAATGTTCGCGTAGATGTGGTAGGCGTTGAGCTTGATGTTTTATTTTGTTCGGAGGAACGGAATTCTCTGCCTTGTTCATAGCCATGGTTAATGAAATGTTTTTCGGCTGTTTTCAAATCGTTGCCCAAGGTGGACGCGATATCCGGGTTCGCAACTAGGTAGTTGGAGGGGTCGAATGTTTGAAGAGCCTGATCCAAGGACATGTCTTCGGGCAGTTTGCCTCCAAGGTCTTCGCTCCCCGAGGTGTCCTTGTAAGTTTCCCTGTTCTCTTCCCAATGTGCAATAAAGTGCTCGGTTGCGCCATCCAGATCATTTCCGATGGACTCGTGTACTGCGTAATTTAGCTTTAGATAGGTAAGCGGGTCGAAATCCGACAACGCTTGCTCGAGCGTGGGAAGTGATGGATCGGGGACTCCAGTATTGTTGGCCGTTGCGTTAGTATCAAATCCTAACCCATTTTTGAAACCATATTGGATGAAGTGACTTTGGGCGGCAGTTACATTATTTATTCCCAAGATAGATGAAATAATCGGATTAAGAGCCAAGTATTCTAGTGCTTCGAACGCTTCTAGGGCATGATCCAGCGAGGTGAAGCCATGGGCGGGTATGGCAGTTGCGCTCGGGTTGAAGGTCGCTGGCACAAAAGCCCGGCCCAATTCAAATCCATACTTAATGAAGTGGTCTTTAACTTTATCTAAATTCGTGCCGTAAACTGAAAATAAATCAGGATTCAGACTTAGGTATACGACAGGGTCAAAAACCTCCAACGCTTTTTCCATAGTTTTCGGCTGACTGGTCGGCGGGGAAACCGGTTGGCTTGCAGATGGATCCGGTTTGTAGGGACGACCCTCGGCAAAGCCCTGATTGACGAAATGGTTAAACGCTTGATCGAGATTATCTTTGTAGGTGCTTTTAAGATCAGCGTTTCGATCGAGGTAAACGATCGGATCGAACTTGGATAGTGCCTCTGCAAGCAGATCAGGTCCACTGGTGTTTTCCGAAGCAGTCTTTTCGAACATGACTGAAATCGTTCTGTCGGAAGTTAATGAAAGAGTCGTTTGCTGCGCTTGGATGTCGCTGATTCCCTGTCCTTGCCAGCCGATGAAGCGATATCCCGGATTGGGTTCCGCGGAAATGGGATGGCTGGTATTTGGGGTAAAGTAGCCCGAACCGTTGGCCTTTCCGCCTGCGATAGGAGAAATCGAAAAATTCAAGGCGAATTGTTGTGCCACGACTTCCTCAAAGACAGCTGTTAGAGATCGATCTGAAGTCAGATCGACCGTGATGTCTGAACGATTGACCAGTTCCTCGGCAATCCCGGCACCTTCCCACTTAACGAACTTGTAACCTAGTTTAGGAGTAGCGGAAATTGGGTGAGCAGGATCAAAGGGGTAACGTCCGGCTCCGGATACGGAACCCGCTCCTTCAGGTGAAACGCTTAAGACTAATTCAATTTCGCCAATTTGGACAAAACGCGCAGCCACCGTCTTCGAGCTAGTCAGCGTGAGTGTGAGTTCTGGATTGTTCTTCTTGATCGTGGAGAGGTTGTCACCCGACCATGATTCGAATTTGAAACCTTGTGCCGGTGAAGCTGTGAGAGTGACGGACGAACCATGTTCCGCGGGGTTGCCTCCACTGGTCAGGCTGACCGTGCCCCCGTAAGAAGGTATTGCATCATAGGCGATTGAATGAGATTCGATTCGAAAGACTGCTGTTACGGATTTGTCGGCTAGCATAGCGACGCTAGTGGTTGCATCATCTTCCTTGAAGTGTTCGTTCTGGCTAACATCGTCATCTAAAATTAGAATTTCGTTTCCGAATCCCGATCGTCCGAGCACACCGTAGTATAGCTTGCCTGGAGTGGATTGCGATATGTTGAAGCTAATCAATCCACTATCCGCAGGGCTGCTGGTTATGCCGGTGGTATAGGGAATACCGGAATCTTGACTTTCGCTCACATAGAACTTGTTCCCAAGGGTAGAGCTGCCATCCAGGTTGAAGTGGTAGGTATAACCTCGTAAGAGAACGAGGCTTGGTCGATCTTGTTCCTTGATTACAAAAAAACCGTCGGAGGAAAGTGTTTGAGAAACTGAAATGTCGTAATTGATTGTTTTGTTTCTTTTCCATTCCACGAATTCGAATCCGGAGAAAGCTCTTGCCCGAATGTTTGCCTTTGATCCGTATACGTAAGAAATTCCGGCTGTAATGGTTCCTCCTTCTTGGGATAGGATTGTTCCGCTTTGGTTGGTAGTGTAACTCGAAGCGTTGAGGCGGTATGCTCCAGCTTTGAAATGTGCGGTCGCTGATCCGGATGCCATTACCGTGTGAGTAGTTACTTGGTTATACGGATTCGCTACCGAGATCCCGCTCCAATGCGTGAATGTGTTGCCGGGGTTTGGGGTCGCAATCAAAGTGACAGTGGAATTATATGTGCTGTTCTTCTCCTGCCCGCCGGGGTCGACATAAGAGACTCCCAAGTTTGCCGGGTCACTGTTTACGTTAATGGTATAAAGTTTTGGAGAATATGTTGCGGTAACGTTTCTGTCCTCTGTCATGAGAACAGTGGTGCTTCTGTTGCTAGGGTCCGTGACACGGCTTCCTGTCCAACCGGAGAAAGCGTAATGTTCGTTATCCGGTTCGCTGGCCGAAATGGTCACTAGGACGCCGTGTTCGTAGGAACGCGATGGATTCTCACCCTGAAGAGAACCGCCTTCTCCTGCGAGTACGGTCAAGGTGTATTCTTCGGGGACGAAAGTTGCTTTAAGGCTATAGTCGGCAATAAGGGAAATATTGTTCGAGAATTCCGAAAGCCCCGGCAATATTTCAGAATCGGATTTACTCAAGATGGTGATGGGACTTCCCATTGATCCGGCGTTTGGAGAATGATAATACAGGAGATCGGGGGCTGATGCAGGGATGGTGAAAGTTAGGTTCCCATCTGATACTCTGCTTCCTGTCACCCCGGAAAGATACTCTCCGTCGTATTTAGAGGAGTGTTCGGGGTTTTCTGACAGGTAGAATGGGTAATGGTCATTTGTGTCCTTGTCGATTGTGTTTACCTCGAACGTGTAAGTGAAGCCTCGAAGGAGTGAAAGACTTGGTCGCTCGTCACCGTCGATTGAAAATATGGGATTCTTTGTTCCGATCGACTTGCTTCCGAGGGTGACCTTGTAGGGTATCTCTTTTTCGATGCTCCATCGGTCGAAAGTGTGGTTTGCATCAGGAATCGCGACAATGGTTGCTCGAACTCCGTGAGCGAGTGCATCACCCCCGCCGCTACTGGTTCCGCCGCTACCAGCGGAAATCTTCAACTTGCGAACAATCTTTCGAAAGTGCGCAGTCAGGGTGGTGTCTCGATTGATGCTGAGCTCTGCGGACAAGCTGCCATCGTCTGGTTGCAAAGTGACGGCTTGTTCACTGTCCCAGCCCAAGAAGGTGTATCCTTCTGCTGGTATTGCCGATATCGTGTGGAGAACCCCTTCGACGACGTAACTGCTGCCACTGGTGGTGCCACCTGCAACCGTAGATTTATCAAGTTGGAGATAATAACTATCGGGAGGTACCGGCAGAAATTTCGCAGTAAGGGTGATGTTGGAATCAATTGTGAAGCTATACGGGTTCTCGTCGCTGGACCCCGTGCCGTTAGTGGAAGTCCAAGTCCATTGCTTGAAATAATAACCTTGCGGAGAGGCTTCGTCGGGAGAGGCTGGTGTTGCCGTTATAGTTACGTTTGAATCAAAAAGAAAGATTCCGCCCCCCGACACTGAACCTTGCCCGCTTGACTGTACTTCCGCGACGATGCCGCCTTTCGGGTCGAAGTTAGGGGTTAGGGCGATGTCTCCAACTGGCATGCGCACCGTAGTGGTGGAGGCATCCGTTGCTGCCAATGGCAAGGGAGTAGGACCTGACCAATGAGAGAAAACATAACCATCGTGAGGAGTTGCGGTGATTGTTACGTTAGAGTCGTAAGAATGATTGCCGCTTCCAGTAGCGGTTCCGTTGAGGACGTCTACAAAAGATAATTGGTATAGGTTTCGCGAGAAGTGGGCTGTAGAGTTCACGGCTCCTGTTACGATAAATGAGACCGATGGCTGAGTCGCTCCGGGGAAATTGGCGGCATCATCCCAAGACCAGTGGTCGAAGCGCCATCCTGCGGAGGGTGTTGCCAAGAATGAAGCTTGGTCAAAATGAGAGTAGGTCTTGGAGAGGGTATCTACTCCATCCACCATGCCCGAACCTGATACTTGCGCCGTCAAGCTGTAAGTTTTCTTTGCAAAATTTGCCTCAAGTGTCACGTTTCTATCCAGCATAGCCATGTTCACGGTCGTCGTGGGCACTGTCGCATTAATCAGTGTAGCGTTGTCCTCGCTCCAATGAGAGAAAAGATATCCCGTACTCGGGATCGCTTCGATTGTAGGTGTTTCATCCGCAGGGAAAGTGCCGTTGCCTTGAGTTGCGGCTGCCGTCATGCCGGTTATCTTAACCTTGCCGCCCGAACTTGCGGATGCGGACAAGGAATAAGGAAGTGCGGAAAACTTGGCCGTAACGGATATCTTATCGCCTTCCTCGAGAGAGAAGCCGGGAGTATTCGAGATATAGAGCATGGTTTCCTCGACAGTATCGAGAATGATGACCTGAGAGGTGGAATTGCTTTCCCAGCCGGTAAATACATAACCTGGTTCAGCAGTGGCCTTGATCGGGTAGGTGACTCTGTGTTGAACCGTTGCGGGAGGTGTTACTGTTATGCTACCTCCCGTGGTCGAGTTTGTTTCAACGACATATGTTTTCGGGGCGAAGTGAGCTTGGAGGGAAACGTTTTTCGCCAATATGGACATATTGGCGTCGGTCGAGGAGGCGAGTGGATCAAGCAATGCCCCGATGTCGCCGGTCCAATTTGAGAACTTGTATCCGGTCCCGGCGTTTGCGGAAACGGGTATTGCTTGAGAAAACAGGTATGGACCGTTGTCGGAAGGGGAGACGGTTCCCCAACTGTTGTTTGGGGTGCCAACGCTTAGGCTATATTGATTCTCCACGAAATGCGCGGTAAAGGTGGCTGGTCCGTTCACCGTCAAGGTGGCGTTGGCGTCAAGTGGGGATGTGAGTGCGCCCAGGGAATTGGTGCTGCTCGTCCAATTTACGAATGAATAACCCCTCCAAGGAATAGCCCTGAGAGAGTAATCGGAAAAGTGTAGCTTAGGTCCTGCCTGAAGCTCGACGTTTCCGCCGTGGGATGTCTGTCCTTCTATCTGGGCGGAGGTATATTCTACTGGATCGAAGTCAGCGATATAAGATCGATCTTGGTCGAGCGACTGGATGGTGGTTGTCGCCAAGTTGCTGTCGGTCAACCCGGTTGAGGGTTCCCATTTCATGAACTTGTATCCGGTGAGGGGAGTTGCCGATATGGTCGGGGATGATCCATGAAGAAAAGAACCGTTTCCGTCCAAGTCGCCTCCCCCGCTTGTACTTAGGACCAGGTCATGGTGCTCATCTTGGAAGATGGCCTTTATTGTAATCGCCTTCGTCATCGTTACGGTGGTCGTGTCCAGCGTTGGTTCGGCGACTTCGGCGAGCCCTCCGTTTCCATCCTCCCATCTGAAGAATTCCTTGCTGGCATCCGCTGTGGCCTTGAGAGTGAGCACTTCTCCGTAGTTGAATTCAGTGGCGTTGTTGTCGACAATGGTGGCGCTGCCTCCACTACTGAAGGACAAGACCAAGGTGGTCATGGCTCCGAGAACCGTTTGGAAGGGAGACCCGGATGCTTCGAAGGTGCTGCCGTAAACCCATTTGGAGGATGTTGCGGCAGTACCGTTTGAGGCTTTGATATATAAATTGGATGGGATTGCTCCGGAAACTGAAGGCCACTTCCAGTTTACATTGGAGACGGTGTTGTACTTGACCGTACCGTTCGATGGGTCCAAGTCGTAGAAACGAATGGCTATGGGACTCCCAGGAGTCGGGGTGGTAGTATTTATGATTGCGGGAGCAGTGACGACAT
>CALBIN010000097.1 GCA_937893275.1 uncultured Opitutia bacterium
CATACTGGATTCACTCTGGAAGTCTTCTTTTTTGCTCCACTGTCCCCACCACCGTTCGCTTCTCTTCCCTTCAGTCATCCGCCACCTTCGAAGGAAGAGGAACGATCATTCTCGAAACCACCGGAAACGGAGGCTTCAAGCTAATACCCCTTGAAGCCAAAGGGTATTTCAGCACAGCTAAAGATGGAAAAAAGGAAGCCAAAGCGGGTCAGTTGTTGTTTGTCGTAGATAACCCATCTAATTTCGGTGATGCCTACGACATAGATCTCATGCTTATGCTGCGCTCAAGTCTTTTAATAAACTCTTTTCCCGACCCCCTTCCCACTTTTGAACATATCGGACTGGCCATCTACTCGCAGGAGTTAAAGCTAAAGGGAAAGTACGATGCCTTGATCGGGAACGCCCCCACTAAAGACAAAGTGCAATTGTGGGCGTTTGAGAGAGGGCAGGGATTTAGCAGAGAGGAAAGACCGTCAAAAGGTAAATCCCAAGGCAAAGGGTTTCTGGGACGACTTTTCGGGGGGAGAAGCAAAGAGTGACAAGAGCTATACGGGTCTATCTTTGGTTCGTCGCCACAATAGCGTTCACTTCAGTAAATGCGAAAGATCTAAACGATCTGGGAAAAATCAAACTCAAAGCCTTAAGCGGAGATCCGAGCTCACAACTTCGCTTGGGCTTTCATTACTCCACTGCCAATGAAAACCTCGTTGAAGCATTCTTCTGGTATGAGAAGGCAGCCAAGGCGGGGGAACCATCGGCTTATCATTACGTCGCCAAGGCTTACGCCACAGGTCGAGGAACACCTCAGAATCTAGAATTAGCCAAAGTCTGGTACGAAAAAGCAGCCTTAAAAGGGAGTGCCACTGCCATGGCAAAACTGGGAGATTTGATCTCCGTGGAACATGGGATTAATACTGATGACGCGCTTGCTCACGCATGGTACGCCCTAGCCGTGGAACACGGGGAAACCGCATGGACGGAACGACGAGACCGATTGGCCAAGGGAATGTCGGAAGAGACCTTGGAACTCGCCCTGGAAAGAGTGGAGGAAATAAAAGGGAAAATCTTGCCTCCCAAGGAACGTCGCCCCACCCTACCCTCTCCTACCAAGAAACGAGGTGAATATCATTTTCAAACCGGGAAAAAATACTTTGGCGATCTAAAAGACGGGCTGCCCCACGGTTACGGTAGTATACAATCACTGGACGGCGAGCGGTTCTTCGGAGAATTCGAAAAAGGGATACCCTACGGATACGGCACGCACTTTTCGTCCCGAGGTTTCATTATATTCTCAGGTCTATGGGAAGGCGACAAGGCAATCGCAGGGGACAGTCCGCAAGCCCGCCTGCGAGCCACACTCAAGTCGCCCTAACCTGCATAAATATCTAACTTGTACAACAAGATTGGAACGGACGCCCCAAGGAGAAAACAAGCACGAGCCTTCGGCAGGATCTGATTGAAGACTAGAATTATCCCGCTGGGTTAGAGCGGAATTCAGAGGCTGGAATGCGACCCGTCGCAAAGGGCGCCTTGCAAGGAATGCTTGCAGTTGCACAGGGCAATGTTTCGAGTTTCGGTAATCTCGACTTTTTCGGGGGAAAAACCAGTACCCTTGTGAGATCCGTCGCAAAAAGGTTGTTCCGCGGAACGACCGCATGAACACCACCAGTAATCGCCGGGTTCCAACTTTAGAACGGCGGGGGTCTTGGACGGGACGACGGGGTCTTCGCTCATATTCTCTAGTTCCTAATGATGAGCAGTCGGTGGATGATCCACAACGGAAGCTATAAAGAGCTTGGATGCGGCAATACCCAAAATCACAACCGCAAACATTATCACCGGGACGAGAAGCATCGGTAGTCGAAACTTCGTGTGTCCAATTTTGGGATCATCTATAAAATCCATGCAATCATTTTGGTTTAATCTGCCCTTCAGGTCAACCCGGAAGGAATTACGAATTGCTTGATCACGAAGATAAATTCATAAGTCTCTAAAAAGTCAGCAAGGTATCGCGGTTGGGTAGGTGTTGAGTACGATGGGGGAATACTATCTGAAGACGCTTGCATACACGCGACAAAAAAAACTTCTGGAAAAAGTAAGAAAAGAACTCGTTTGAGGAGCACTCCCTTACTTCCTGTTATTCCACTACCCAAGAGTCCGAGCCAGTGAGAAGGGCTTGGAGATCACCTTCGCCTTGCTTTGCCTGAGAGACTTCCAACTGCTGGGTAACGGCGTCCTCGTATGTTTCCCTACCTTCGAGTTTGCGAAAAATTCCAAATGGCGTCGGAAACGAGGGATAGTTAAGCTGGGAAAGCAATGCTGGGTAGGCTGGATTGGATGTTTTGGAGTTGTGGACGAGAAGATCACTCTCGTTAACC
>CALBIN010000098.1 GCA_937893275.1 uncultured Opitutia bacterium
CAAGTACGTTGTAGCCTAAAATCTCTCCTTCCTCGACAATGGCAACGAAGCCCAAGTCGTTTGAAAAAACGTCCACGTCATTACGGGGAGGAACAGCGACCGCAATTTTGAATTTCCGGGGAAGATAGGTCTTGCCGTAGATGGGCTCCACTTCCTCACCTTGGTCGATAACCTTTCGTTCACCATCAAGCCAAATCTCAGCATAGGAACTCGTCTGAGGTGAAAGATGTTCGCTAATGGCCTTGGAGATCTTCAAGGTTTCGGCATGTGCTTTAGATTCGAAAGGAGTGGGCGTACACATCACGTTGCGATTTACATCCCCACAAGCTGCTAGTGTATCAAGCAGGGTATCGTTTATCTCCTTAATCGTCTGCTTTAGATTACTCTTGAGCACACCGTGCAACTGGAATGCTTGTCGTGTAGTCAGCTTCAGAGTTCCATCGGCAAATTCATCGGAGAGTCGATCGACGTCGAGCCACTGCGATGGCGTGCAAACACCTCCGGGCACTCGGATACGAATCATGAAGGAGAAGGCTTTTCCCAACTTTTGCTTGAGCCGCTCGGAACGGAGATCTCGGTCGTCCTGCAAGTAAGTGCCGTGAAACTTGGTGAGCTGGGAATCATCGGCGGAGATTGCACCGGTTGAATCATCGGCGAGACCTTCGAGGATGGTCCCTCGGAGAAAATCGCTGTTTTCCTTGATACTTTCATTTTTTGAAAGCTTCTTGGGTGCTTCTGAGTCGGAAATCATGGGTGCTTAAATAGGAAAAAGAAGAGAATATGCAAGGATTACGGCCACAAGGCAAGAACGAGCTACTTTTGGAGCTTGTTCAGTGGCTGCAAAGGGTGATTGAGAATCTTGCCAGTACACTGGCAGAATTAAATGAGATCAAGTTAATCGAAGAGAAGGGTTGAAAGTAAGTGTTTCAGCATTTTCAGTAATCACATCACTATCAACATGTGCGGCAAAAGCGATCATTGCTGCATTGTCTCCTGTGTGACAGGGATTAGGTGCTAGAAATCGTATATCGTGATCAGAGGCTAATTCAGCCAAACGACAATGAAGAGTCTTATTATTGGCAACGCCCCCTGAAAGACCGAGGCTGGAAAATTCACTTGATTCCAAAACGTGCTTGGTTTTTGTCACCAATTGGTCAATCGCCGCACTTTGGTAGGACGCGCAAAGGTCAGCATAACATGCCTTAATTTGATCGTCGGTGAGCTTTTCAAGAGTATACAACAGGCTGGTCTTGAGACCAGAAAAACTAAAACGCATCTCGCTACGATCTGAAAAAGATCGTGGAAAATCGAAAGCTCGAGGGTCTCCACCTATTGCATGCTGCTCGAGAATGGGACCTCCAGGATAAGGGATACCCAAAAGTTTTCCTCCTTTGTCGAGGGCCTCGCCTGCGGCATCGTCAACGGTTTCAGCTAGAATCTCGATGGACTGGCCTTCATCGATACGAAAGAGAATGGTATTGCCGCCGGAGACGAGTAAACCTAGGTGCGGAAGGTAAGCGGCAAAGATGTCATCCTGCTTCGGAAAAAGCGGAAGGAAGGGTGACAATGCGTGTCCTCGCAAATGATTGACGCCAATGACGGGAACATCCCAGAGCAGTCCGAGCGTCTTGGCCAAGGAAAGGCCTACTGCGAGACAACCTGCCAACCCCGGACCGCAAGTTACGGCAATTCGAGATACGGAGTTTCTGAGACGTCCCTCTTTTTCCGCCTCGTCAAGCAGGACGAAAAAGTTGGAAAGGTGCTCGCGAACCGCAATGTCGGGCACGACGCCACCATACTCTATGTGAGTGGGTATCTGACTGTTTACCCACTCGCCGACAATTCCTTGATCAGGCGAAAAGAGGGCAAGAGCGGATTCGTCACAAGAACTCTCGATGCCCAGAATCACGGGTTCCCCTCAAGTGCTTCCTGAGCCTCAAGCTGACCTTGAATCTCTTTAAGCGATTTACCGGAAAACAAGCTCAGTCCGATCTGTAATTGTTTGTCGCGAACCGGGGCAAAGCCAAAAAGCTTCTCAAAAGATTCGGGATCGGAGAATGCATCCTGAAAACGTTGGATCCGGAGTTTGCCTTCCATTTCCTCGTCACAAGGAACAGTCAGATGTGGAATGATGCCACTTTCATGAATAGTAGAGCCATCGGGAAGATAGTACATCGCCGTGGTTAAGCGTAGCCCAGATTCATCCTCTAACCCGAAGACCGTCTGTACGGAACCCTTCCCGTAGGACTTTTCCCCTACCAACCTCGCTCGACCCGACACCCCCAGTGCTCCGGCAACAATTTCAGAGGCACTGGCGCTGCCTTCGTTAATAAGGATGACCAATGGGTAGGATCGTGATGGACCTGTGGGTTTGGAATGATAACTCCTTTCGGGATAATTGTTTCGCCCTTTAATCGACACCACGAGCTTGCCTTCCTCTAAGAATTCACTCACCACCTCCACGGCAGCTGAAAGCAGACCACCCGAGTTGTCCCGCAAGTCTAGAATCAGACGCTTCACGCCATCTTTCTCCAAATCGGCAAGCGCGACACGAAGTTCATCTCCCGTACGGGAAGTGAACTGCTCAAGGCGCAAGTAACCCGTACCGTTGGAGTCGACGCGAACGTCATCTACACTGGACATTTGAATTCGCCCACGAGTCACTTTCACCTCACGTGCATCGCCAACCACATCACGCAAACCAACTAGGACTGTGGTACCTTCCTCACCTTTTATTAAGTCGCTAACTTGAGAAAGGGTAAGATTCGTAACGGAAGTTTTTTCCACCTTGGCCACAAAATCTCCCGGGCGTACACCGGCCACCTCCGCCGGACCGCTGGGAAAAACGCGAGCAATCAATATACCTTCCTCCACTTTCCGAATAACAACGCCAATTCCGAAATATTGTAGCTTCGTATCATTCTGAAATTCTTCGTAACGGGGTGGCGGGTAATAGCTGGAATGCCGATCAAGCGCCGAAGTCATTCCATCTAAGGCAGTATCGACAAGGGTCTCGTACTCGGCCTTTTCGTCATCCACGTAGCGAGCATGAGCAAGCCTCAGGGATTCCCCGAACTTGCCTACCGCCTTCCAGTAATCGCCATCAAAATACGCTCGCGTCACAGGATTGTTCCACAAGGCCAAGAGGGCAATCAGCAACAGGAAAGGCGGTATGCCCCAAACGACAACCTGCTTGAGTTTCACCCCAAACCCTTTACCCCAAGAACTAGCAAATGCCAATGTCAAACGAGAAACCTCCATCAGATCTAATCCCAGCGCTTCGGGATGCGACCGACGAGAAGGGACAAATGGACTACCCCACCTTTGTCACTACAACCCTTTACGCCCCGGGGGTCGGTTACTACTCGACTTCCAAAATGCGTGTGGGCCGTTCTCCCGAAACCGATTTTTATACCGCCCAAAGCCTTGGTCCGATCTTCGGCAAATTAGTCGTCGCAGCGTGTGAAAGCCTATTGGGGGATACCGATCTCAAGACTTACACTTTCGTCGAAATAGCAGCCGAACCGGACCGATCCGTCTTACAAGGCGTTGAACATAACTTCGGGGCAACGAAAACCATTCGGGTTTTCGATTCCCTCGACATCCCTCCCAAAGCCGTCGTTTTCGCCAACGAATGGCTGGATGCCCAACCTTTTCAACGGTTTCGTTTCGACAAGGAGAAAGGTTGGTTGGAACGAGGAGTAGAACTAACGGAAAGCGGCATTCGAGAAATTGACCTACATCAATCCGACAACATTTCCTCCTTCTTCAAGGAAATTCCGCCTGACACTCCCCACGATTACCTGCTCGATCTCCCGACCGGAGCAAAAGATTCTCTCATCGACCTGTGTTCAAAGGAATGGAATGGGCTCTTTCTCACTTTTGACTACGGACTCTCCATGGAAGACTTCACGAGGCGGCGACCGGAAGGCGTTGCCCGCGGTTATAAGAGACACCGCCTGTCCGATGACCTTCTCGCATCACCCGGAGAGCAAGATATCACCTGTCACGTCTGTTGGGACATGCTGGAGGCAGTTCTAATGGATCAAGGCTTCGTCGAAGTCCAAGTCGAGAGGCAGGAATCCTTCTTGCTAGGCCACGCATCCTCTGCCTGTGAAGCCATAGTAACGGGAAAGGGAGACGAGTTTGACCCCGACAAGCAAACCCTCATGGAACTGCTGCACCCCGGTAATATGGGAGCGAAATTCCAAGTATTGCGAGGAATCCGATCGGAATAACTCTAAGCGATCAGGTCGGAAACGACTTTACCGTGCACATCGGTAAGTCGAAAATCTCTCCCTGCATATCGATAGGTGAGTTTTTCGTGATCGAAACCGAGAAGATGCAAAAGCGTGGCGTGCAGGTCGTGCACATGAACGGGATTCTCCACCGCGCCAAACCCAAACTCATCAGTAGCGCCATAAGAAAAACCTCCTTTAACGCCGCCGCCCGCCAACCACATGCTAAAACCATGATGGTTGTGGTCGCGTCCATTTATCTTTCCTGCATTGGACCCCGGCTTAGGAAGCTCGACGGTAGGAGTTCGCCCAAATTCACCACCCCAAACTACAAGGGTGTCCTCCAGTAAGCCTGATTGCTTGAGATCAGTAAGGAGGGCCCCTATTGCTTGGTCGCATTCCCTTGCCAGTCGCCGATGGTTTTTCTCAATATCGTCGTGACTATCCCAAGGTTGCCCCGCGCCATGCCAAAGTTGGACAAATCTTACCCCCCGTTCAACCAACCTGCGAGCAATCAGGCATTGCTTGCCGTGTACGCCAGAACCATAAGAATCTCGGAGATAGGCAGGTTCTTTAGAAACATCAAAGGCATCGCTCGCTTCAACCTGCATGCGATAGGCCAGTTCAAAGGACTGTATTCGGGCTTCGAACCGAGAATCCCCTCCCCTTTCCTCAGCATGGCGACGGTTCAGGGATCGAAGCAAATCGAGTTGGCTTGCTTGCCTGCTGTCGGAGCGAGCGGGTTTAAGGTTTGGGATCACGTCCGATGAACCGCCTTTGGCTGGATCGACGTAGGTTCCTTGATAAATCCCCGGAAGAAATGCTGAACGCCAGTTTTGCGTTTCGGTAATCGGATAACCTCCGGGGCAGAGCACGACGAATCCAGGTAGGTTCTGGTTTTCAGAACCGAGTCCATAGGTCACCCATGATCCCATGCTCGGTCTCACCAATCGACCGTCACCACAGTTCATGAGCATAAGAGACGGTTCGTGATTAGGAACATCGGCGCGCATCGAACGTATGACGCACAGGTCATCAACATGCTTGGCGACATGGGGAAAGATCTCGCTAACGGGCACACCACTCTGGCCATAACGACGAAAACTGAAAGGTGATCCGAAAGCCGCTCCGGTTTTACGTTCGGTACCCAAGCGACGACCTTCGGGCAACGGCTTACCCGACCATCGGCTAAGTTCGGGTTTGGGATCAAAAGTATCCATGTGAGCGGGACCACCGTTCATGAAGAGATGAATAACCCGTTTTGCCTTTGGCGCGAAATGCGATCCTCTGGCAATCATTGGATTCGTTGCCGGAAGAGCGATGGCATCTTCGGAGCACAAGGCACCTAATGCAGGCAAGGCAAAGCCCATACCGCACCGAGCGAGAAAGTCACGGCGAGCAAAGGGTAAGTTTTCTCCTGAGGGGGAAGGCATTAGTCGATAAAAAAGAATTCGTTGGAGACGAGCAAGGATTGTGCGATATCCGCAAGCTTACCGGGAGAAGGATTTGCACCGACAAACACGAGTGTTGAATCCAGTTCCTTTCTTGATGGCTCTCTCAGAACTACTCGCCTGAACAAGAAGCGGTTGAGTGCCTCGATCGATTTTTTATTCCATGAGTCACCAGAAAGAGATGATTGGGCCAGACGACTCAACTTTTCTGCCCGCGTGATGACGAATGGATCGTTGAGGGCGAAGAGAGCTTGCGGAGCCACCGTGGTCTCGAAACGAAGAGGTGCATGAATATTCGGGTTGGCAAAGTCAAAGGTTCGAAAAAGGGACGGCAAGTTCTGACGCTCGACAAAGCCGTAAACCGCTCGGCGAACAGGAAAAGGCTTCTTGGTGAGATGAACGGCTCTGCCTCCCATGCTTAGGTCGAGTTCGCCGGAAACAGCGAGCATGGAATCACGCATTGCCTCGAAATCGAGGCGTTTTCGATTCATTACGGATAGAAGCCGGTTTTCGGGATCGCTGATTGGAGCAACACCACTTTTCTGACGATAAGTGGCAGAGGTAGTGATGAGGCGGATGAGATGCTTTACGTCCCATCCCTCGTTAATGAAACTGTATGTGAGATGATCCAGAAGAAGAGGGTGCGTGGGGTTTTCACCCTGCAATCCGAAATCGCTTGGCGTACGAACGATACCTGTGCCGAACAGGTGCATCCATACCCGATTCACGAAGACACGACCAGTCAAAGGGTTGTCGGGATGAAGGATTGATTTGGCCAACTCGAGTCTCCCGCTTCCTTGCTCGTAAGGTTTGCGTTCGGCACCATGAGAGAGTGCGGCGAGGAAACGCCTCGGAACCTTTCGGCCGGGGGCATTGGGATTGCCCCGGTCGAAAACTCGAGGATTACGCAACACTGAGTCATCAACCAAAGCCATAG